>CBIHPQ010000226.1:0-10945 GCA_966211825.1 uncultured Dyadobacter sp.
GCGGAACTACGAGCGCAACGTTCAGATAGCTCATTTTAGGCAAAGGAACCACTGAATTTTCGTTCGGATAACCGGTACGTTTCCACAGCGCCCATCCTTCCTGAGGTTGTCTCATGAAGTTCAGGTAGCTCTGGCTCGCGATCTGATCCATTGCTTTGGCTGCATCGAATGCAACGCCCGGCTGTGCGAGGTATGCTGTAATTTCAGCCTCCGTAGTAGCAACGTAGTCTGTCAACTTAGCGCCCAGTCCCACTTCGTTGTAAAACTCCAGTGAGCTTTTAACACCTGCTTCATACCAGCTTTTTGCAGTACCGGTACCGATCGACTTTGTGGCCAGCTCGGCACGCATAAAGCAAAATTCTGCATAAGTAATCACCGGGATGTACGACTTGCCCGTTCCGGCATTTCCTGCTCCATCAGCCTTTCCGGCATTGAACAGACGCGGCTGAATGGACGACAACGTATCCACAGTCTGATTGTTGGAACTGATCAGCTTGGGCGTGTAGTATCTCTGAATGACTGCCGCCTGACGCGCATCGTCAGGGCTGGTAAAGCTTCCGACGTAACGTCTTCCAGCCTTGGTACCAGCAGGAAGTTTCTTATCAGCAATCAGCAGATCAACATTACCCTGGGTATACTGGTTGGGGGTAAAGAAGGCATCCAGACGCGGATCTTTCTTGTCCCACATGAAATCCACCATTGGTTTGGGGGCTCTCAATCCGTCGGTGTTCCAGTTGCCACCCGCTGCGTCGCCGGTAAAGTTGGCATTGCCTACAAATACCCAGCCGTCTGCATTGCTGCTCATCAGATCAGCCGCAGGCATTGCCAATACTTCGTTGATAATAGCGTTACCCGCAGTTGCATCGGCCTTCTGCACGCGCATAGCCATGCGAAGTCTCAATGCATTGGCTGCCTTGATCCATTTCGTTACATCACCTCTGAAATATTGGTCATACACATCGAGTGAATATTGCGGAACCGCAGGGTTTTGCTTCAAAGTTGCAACCGCCGCTTTGATCTCGCCATCCAGTTTTGCAAACAATTCCTGCTGGGTATCGTATTTAGGCTGCAAAGTGCCGCCGTAACGTCCCTGGAATGCCTCGGTATAAGGTATGCTACCGTAAATGTCGGACACATAAAACGTGTAGTACGCTTTCAGGATACGCGCCTGCTGGATCATTGTCGTGTAACGAGGCTGCTCATCGGCGCTCAGCTTAGCTACCAATTGTTCCAGATCGTACAATCTGTCGCCTACCCCGTTATACAGACGTCCGTAACGGTTAGCAAAGTTGTCATAGTTCAAAGTAAATGAACCTTGATTACCTGTCTGGGGCGTGTTGTACTGCATCCATGGCATAATACGACGGTATAGATCGTAGTAAGCCTCGAAATCCTGGCTATGTACGCCGTTTATCGCTTGCAGGAACTGGTTCTGAGGTGGGATCTCTGAAAGAGCATCCGGGTTTTTGTTGACATCAACAAAGGCTTGCTTTTCGCAGGAGCTCAGAAATCCTACGGCCGCCATTAATATGAGTTTACTCTTGAAAGATTTCATAAAAAATGCTGTTATTAAAATTTGGGCTGTAATGAAACTGATTACAATCCTACGCTAACTGAAACACCAAGGTTACGCGAGAATGGCAGACCACCATATTCCATGAACTCACCGGCCTTATTGCTATACAAACCTTCGGGGTTGATTCCGTCTTTTGCAGTTTTGTACAGGTAACCGAGGTTACGGCCAACAAGGCTCACGCGCAGGCTTTGGATTTTTGCCTTGCCCAGCCATGCCGAAGGCACATTGTAGCCGATAGAAACTTCACGAAGCGCAACCCATGAGTTTTCGAAAGTTGAATATTCACGGATACCTGATGACCATTGTGTAAGGTTCAGGTAATAAGCGTATGCAGGGATTGGCTTCACATAACCCGCTGCTACCGCATCGGCATAGCTCATTCCGCCCAGATCTTTCGGCTGGCCGTCAACTACCACCTGGAAACCCTGTGCAAGCACACCGTCCGGAATGATACCGTCGTCTTTCACGACACCTTCCGCATCTGTGTAAGTCACGCCACCCAGCTGTGCATTACGGCCCGGCAATGTGAATTTGAATGCACCTGTCGAAGAACCATACTGGTGCGTTGCCGACGACATGATACCACCGATCTTGGCATCAGCCTGAACCGTTGCAGTAAAGTTTTTGTAACGGAAACTGTTGACATTGCTCGCCAGGAATTTCTCCATTACTGTTCCCAACTCCTTGTCGGCCTTGTCGCCGTAAGAACCATTGCGAACATATCCGATCCCGCCTTCACCTGAAATGCTACCGATTACTCTCTTTCCATTTGCCGGATCGCTAGGATTGTCGGATTTGTAGATCGCAAAACCGTAAGGGGTAATGATCGTTCCGTAATCCTTGCCCACACGTGCAACGGATTTCACGTCAGCACCGAAACCAAGTGACAATTCGTAAGTATTCGTTCCTTCCACCAGCTCAAGCACCTTGTTACGGTTGCGTGAGAAGTTGATGCTGGTATTCCATTCAAAATCATTTCTCTTGATCGGAGTCGCTGTCAAAAGGATTTCCACCCCTTTGTTCTGGATTCTACCTGCGTTCACGATCCGGCTGCTTACGCCTGACTCGGCCGTGGTATTAAGGCTCAAAATCTCGTTTTTGGTAATCTTGTTGTAAACCGTTGCGTCGATTCCCAAACGGTTGTTAAAGAAACGAACATCTGCACCGAATTCAACTTCACGTGCCAGACGGTTTCTCAATGCGTAGTTCGGCAATGTGTTATCGCGGAAACCTGACCAGTTCACAACGCTTCCGTCAGCCTGCGTGTAAGTACCTTTTGGCTCGTATACACCAGTCTGGTTGGTCGACCATGCCTCTGTATCACCACCTGTGTAACCCAAGCTCGCGCGTAGTTTACCGAATGACAACCATGATGGCAGGTTCTTCAAAGATTCTGTTGCGATCCAGGACAAACCGATCGACGGGTAAGAATAAATGTAATCTCCGTTTCCGTTAGCATAGGTCAATGTCGAAGACCAGTCGGTACGGTAGCTCGCGCTCAATGTGATCGCATCCTTGAAAGTCAGGTCACCATAAGCGTACAAAGCGTCGATCCTCTTGGATGGGGTCAAAGCATTGCTTTCAACCTTCAGCACGCTGTTTGCAAGAGAGTACACATCCGGTACGCGCAGACCACCGTCGGTACGCATATCGAATTTACGGCCACCGATCAGGCGGTTGGTTTCTCCACCGACAGTGAAGCTCAGGTTGAAATCAGTGCTAAGCTGCTTGTTGGCTGTCAAGAGCCCTTGGAAACGGGTCTGGCTTTTATTTTCAGAGTATTCACGGTATTCTCCGCCGGAGTAGTTCACGTTGTCACCTCTGTTCTTATTTCCACCGGTATACAATTCGTTCTGAACGTTACCACGAACGAGGAAGCTCAACCAGTCGGTAATGTTACCGGTAAGGTCAATGTTACCGCGGAATACTTTTTCATTTCTGAACTGCTTGTATTCAAAAGTCTGGAACATGAACTCCGTGATGTTATACGGGTCAGCAGTTGTGCGGCGACGTCCGCCTGCAACCGGATCGATGTAGTTTTTAGACCAGTAGTCGATATCCAGGCTTCGTGGACGGTTGTATACAAAACGGAAAACCGGGTTGTAGTTACCTCCCTGACGGATCGGGTTCACCATGTCATTGTCGGTATAATCCGCGCTCACATCGAGGTTGAGGATCTTGCCGATTTTCTGTGTACCGCGGATGTTGAAGTTGTTTCTTTTCAACTCGGTTCCGGCAACCATGATGCTCGTGTTTTTCAGAGACGAGAATGACGCCCTGAAAGAACTGCGGTCGTTACCACCTTCAACGGCTACGTTGTGGTTGATATACTTACCAGTTTGAAAGAAGCTCAATGGATCGTTGGCTTTCCATTCCACCATGCGGCCATCCAGATCACGAACTTGCTGACCTTCGAATTTAGGTCCGTAAGAGAACGGGAAGTTAGGGCGGTCAACCTCAGGTACGCCGTCTGCGCCCGTTGCGAATGTCGGGCTCAAACCTGCACCGTAATCGTTCTGAAGATCAAGGAATTTATAGGCATTTTCAAAGGTGGAAGTATGGGTGTAAGTAACGCCCAGGCCTTTATCAACACGTCCCTTTTTGGTTTGAACAACCACCACACCATTCAAAGCCTCGGAACCATACAAGGAGCTCGCGGCCGAACCTTTCAGTACGGTCATCGACTCGATGTTGTCCGGGTTGATATTCTTCATGATGTTACCAAAGTCCTGCGCAGCACCCCATGAGTCGGCACCCGATGTTCCGGGGCGGATCAAAACACCGTCTACCACGAAAAGCGGCTGGGTGTTAGGGCTCAACGACGCATTACCGCGGATACGGGTACGTGAAGAAGACATCGGGCCACCAGTTCCCTGGTTGATCATCACACCGGCCACTTTACCCTGTAATGCGTTCACCATGTTGGCGTTGGCAGTTCTGGTAATTTCCTGGCCTTGGACCGACTGAACTGAATAGGCAAGCTTTCTGGCTTCGGTTGACATACCGAAACCGGTGATAACTACTTCATTAAGCGTTTTGTTGTCTTCCTCGAGGTTGACGGTCAATTGGGTGGCATTACCCACCGGTACTTCTTTTGTTACAAATCCAATAGATGAAAAAACAAGCACAGCTGAACTGGAAGGAACAGACACGCTGAACTTTCCGTTGGCATCTGATGCGCCACCTGTGTTACTTCCCTTAATAAGGTAGGAAACGCCGGGCAAAGGATTTTGGTCCTTGTCGAGCACCGTCCCGTTGACGGTCTTTCTGTCTTGGGCAAAACTCCAGGTACTTCCTGTGAGGAGGAGGAGCAATGTTACCAGACGTGTTAAAGTAGTACACTTTTGTCTCATGGTAAACTTGGTAAATTGAAATTTTAGGTGGTTTAAGTAAACTGGACTTACATACTCTGATCCGAAGACCGGCAATCAACCTACGCTGATTCCCATTTTGCACATCAAAAGCATTGTAATGTCAAAAATAAATATTTTTGTTAATAAAAATATAACATTTATTAAAAAATATTAATAATTAACATACAATTATGATAGACTATTTGCCTAATCGTTCTTTTAACCGTATTTTCTGAATCACCTGTAACCCAATGCTTCTGCCTTGCTTTTGCCCATTTACGATGGCGGAACGGAAATGGATTCCTCCATACAGGCGGCTGTATGCCGCTTCCTCAGCTGCTGCCGCAAAAGAAGCGAAATGCCGGACCGGCAAACCATAGGGTGTTTCGGTATGATCATCAAATACAAACCCCGCCCCCAACTCCGTTTCCAGTACCTTTGCGGCAGCAGTTGAGATGACGCTGTGCCCGCTGGTATACTCGGGAAATGGTGGCGTTTGCAGCAACGGGCGCCATTTTTCATCTAAATAGGCATTGATGACCGTTTCCGGCCTGATGAACTGACTGCGGTATTTCTCGTCCCAGCAACTGATGAAACCGTCAAACAATGCAATGGATGTCAGCAAGTACACCGCCGACGATTCGATCCAGCTTTTTCCTACACTTTCTGAGGCCTGTCCGGCGATGGATATCCAATGCCCGCCCGGCGAGAGCTTCTTCGTCGCGAAGTTCAGATGGCCCTGGGTATTGAGATAGAACGGGTTACAATCCCAGAAGCTGGCGATGAGGATTTCTTCCTTCCCGAGGTCGCGGGTCCGGTCATAAACCTCCCTGACTTCCTTCATAAACACACTTTCCGGCGCGGTGTCGAAAGCCGGGGGCGGAACAGGCTTGAACTGCGCAGCCGAGTCGAGCGAAACGGGGCGGATCTGGCTCCAATACGGCTCTACGGCGTCAATGTACCCCGGAGGTGTCGGTGTCCATTTGCCTTTTCCCTTGCTGTATGAATACCGGCGTTTCTTCCTCGTAGCGGCATAATTGTCGCCCGCAGACCAGGCCAAAATGCTGTCACTCACCATTTCGCCCAACCGTAGGGAATTCTGATAAACCACCTCGTCGAGCTCGCCAACGCCTGCAAGGATCTTTTCAGAGCTGTCTTTCAGCATCGGCTCCGAAAAGACCAGCCGCCCGCCGGTCCTGAAAAATGCATACAAAGCCGCCAGTTTATAGTTGACATCCCCTTTTTCCTGCCGCGCTGCGATCCGGGGAAACTGGTTGGCCTGGCCGTAAAGGCTTTTGTAGCCTTCCTGGCCCAGCGCAAGTGTTTCGTAAGCTGCTGCATTGGCATACAGGTAAATCCGGCTTGCGACCGGCGGGGAAAATATATCATGCACGATAACCCGCGTGAGGTTCTGCTCAGCCCGGTGCAACAAAGCCGTGGGTTGCGCATGCGCGTTCACACCTGCGAGCACATATAACGCGTGCACGAGCAACTGCAGACCCGGGTGCCAAATCACTTTTTCCATTCGAGTAATACCGGCTGTCCGTTATTAACGGTAAACAATATACGCTTCTTATCCAGTAATGCGGCACTGCGAACATCGCCGCCTGCCCACAAACCCGTCTCCGATGCAGGAAGAATTTCAAATTGAAAAGGGCCTAACTGCTTCAACACCGCCCCTAATGAGGCGTCGCAAGGCCCCAGCTGAACGCGGTAAGCCGAGAAATTTCCTGCCAGCACCAGGTCGGTTTTGCTATCTCCGGTAAAATCCTGCGCGACAATGCTGCTGGTCCTCGAAAACTGTACTGCTTCCGGCAGCAAATGTCGTTTGAACATAAAATCTCCCAGATTTTCCAGAACGAGGGTTCTCAGTTCTTTGCAATACACTTTCTTACTCTTCGTGACAGCTTCCTTACCAAACACATCCTCTATTGTAGCATCGGCGTATGCGGCGTAGCTGGTGTATTTTCTTTTGAGGGCCGTCACCTGGTCGAGCATTTCGTCACGGGAAAACATCGGGAAGCTCTTTTCACCGATATAATAGGTGCAAACGGGGTCGATGACGCCATTTTTATCAAAATCATCATAATAGATCGTCAGCGGCCGGTCGGGTGTGGGTTTGTACTGATTGTTCGCCCCTGCATTACCTAGTATGAAGTCCGGGTCGCCATCGCCGTCGAGATCGGCGGTTTCGATGGCGGCCCACATTCCGTCGGAATCTTTCAGTTCTTCAACGGGCTGATTTTCAAAGCTGTTACCTGTGTTTTTAAAAGTCATAACAGGCATCCAGTCGCCCGCGAGCATCAGATCGGGCTTTTTATCGGCATTCAAATCCGTGAAAACAGCAGCGGTAACCATTCCCGGGTTCATTAAGGCGGGCACGCCAGTCGTTATATCGGTGAATTTTACATGAATACCCTGACTGTCATTCCTTAACAAATAGCTTCTCGCTGCCATCGGAAACGAGCCGGGCACTGCACGGCCGCCTACGAACAGATCCAGGTCACCGTCGCCGTCCACATCGGCTGCGGCAATGCATTGCTTGGGGTTACGCATGGACGGCAGCGCCAGTACTTCCTCACGAAAAACGCCTTTTCCGTCGTTCAGATATAGGTGATCGCGGTATTCAGGGGCATTTTCTTCAAACTCATTTCCCCCGCTCACCACGTACAAATCGGGGTCGCCATCGCGGTCGGCATCGAAAAACAATGCATTCACTTCTTCACAAACCACATTCTGGCGCCACGGCTGGCTGGCAGCCCCTTCGAACGTACCATCCTGTTTTTGAATGTAAAGCACACCAAACTGCTGGGAAGCGCCCCCCAGAAAAACATCGTCGAGCCCGTCACCATTCACATCTCCCTTCGCGAGTGCAGGCCCGAGGCGCGATAGCTGGTAAGGCAGTAGTACCTCCACTTTGAAATCCACAAAATCATTCTCCTGATGTACAAAATCGAGCCCTATTGATTGAGCAACCACATTCTGACACAAGGCTGCGGCAGCCGGCGCATTTCGCGTCCGTTCAATGCCGTCGGCTTCCTTCGCGATCACCAGCCCGGCCGATTGATTGGCCAGTAAAGTGATTTTTCCCGAAGGCCACTCGATTTTTACGGAATCGGCCTTGCCGGCATTGCCGAGGCCGAAATGCAGATCGGTCGTGACGGTCGACTGGTACCCGCGCACCGGGTAGAGCTCCGCATATTGCATGGTACCTCCCGCATACACGCGCGCCTTCGCGCCAAATGCCTGCGAATTCGCGTTCAGGCCAAGCAGCCGCAGTGTGAGGCCTTTTTTGTCGGTTTGATTCTGGTAGATAGAAACCGGTTCGTTAATGTGCGAAATCACCATGTCCAGATCGCCGTCGCCGTCAAAATCTGCATAGGCAGCCGCATTAGAAACCGCCAGCTCATTCATTCCCCACTTTTCGGAAACATCCTCGAAAGCAAAGCTTCCGGGTACGCCATTATTCCTGAAAAGGTAGTTTCTCAGCTTATTGGAAGGCATTTTCTGCACGAGGTCGTAGGTCTTGAAATTCAGGTTCCCTTTCCCCGCTTCCTTCATTTGCTCATCGGCTACGGTGTATTTCAGGAAGTCCATATTGGTAAAATCCCGCAGATAGCCGTTGGTAATAAGCAGATCCTTCCAGCCATCGTTGTCGAGATCGGCCATTAACCCCGCCCAGCTCCAATCGGTATTGCTAATGCCCGCCAGCTGACCTATTTCGCTGAAACGAGCATTGCCGGCCCCGTCCACTCCCCGGTTCAGGTGCAGCATATTGCGCATATTCTGATGGTAATAGCCGCTATCGAGCAGTAAATGGTATTGATCGTACATATCGGGCCCTTTCAGGAGCTTCTGCCGGTGGTTGTCCTCGGGAAGCATGTCTAGTGTCAGCACGTCGGGCAGGCCGTCGTTGTTGAAATCGGCGACGTCGGCACCCATTGAAAACCTGGAAACGTGGGTAAAAGACTTCCTCAGCGACTCGGTGAACGTGCCGTTCCGGTTATTGACGTAATAGCAATCGACCTCCGTGTAATCGCTGGTGGTATAAAGGTCCGGCCAGCCGTCCTGGTTCATATCTGCCACCACGACGCTCAGCCCGAAGTTCAGCGCATTGTTGATAATACGTGCTTTCTGCGTCACATCCTGGAATTTGAGCTTTCCTTTTTCACTGATATTCTCAAAAAGCCGGTTACCGAAATAGGGATTGGGCGTTGCGCGCATTTCCCGGGTATTCAGGAACGGGTTGACAGTATGATTGGAGTGGTTTAAAAGGAACATATCCAGGTCGCCGTCTTTGTCATAATCAAAAAAAGCGGCCTGCGTCGATTGCGACCCGATTGCATTCAAACCTGCTTCCACAGCTACCTCCTTGAAAACGGGAGCACCATTTTTAACGCCCTGATTAATAAACAGTTCATTATTCTTATCAGACAGTTTACGGTAAAATCCGGAATGGCAGACATAAATATCCGGCAAGCCGTCGCCATTCACATCGGCCACGCTCACGCCCGTCGCCCATTTGCCGTTGCCTTCTACTTTTGCCTTGCGGCTAATGTCTTCAAATGTGATATTTCCTTCACCGGAACGATTGAGGTACAGCTTGTTGGGAACGGTATTTCCAGAAATGAAAAGATCGGGTTTGCCATCTCCATTGAAATCGCCCACACCGATCCCGTTTCCGTTATAGAGATATTCATACCGGAAAATGTGCAGCGAATCGTTCTCCTCGATCCTGTTTACAAAGCCGACGCCGGTTTCTCTGGCAGGCAACTTCTTGAAAACAGGTTGGGAAAAAACGGTAAATGGCAGCAAAAACAACAGAAAATAGAGTTTACCCATGCAATTCCATTGATGAAACAATAAGAATCAATTCCACTTGAAAACAAGCTCGTCGTCGCCAGGCTGCCTGTCGACATACATCAGGATGAGCGTCATCATTTCCTGATCGCTACGCATATTGCCCGTCGACATCACCAATTGCGGCGGATTGTGCGGGTTTGCCGGGTTGCTGGCTGTGTTGTCGTAGGTGGCTTCCACCGTCAGCACAGCGCCTTTCGGCAGCAATAATGGCTTTTTATACTTGTAAATTTCCTGCCAGCGAAAATCCCAGGCGGGTACATGCACCAGTTTCACGGTATCCCCCGCGGCGGTGGTTGCATAGGCTTTAAACTCCTTGCCCAGGTAATGCATGTGCGGCCATGCGTAAAGTAGTGAAATATCGGGCTGGTTGTTCGCTATGCGCAACTTGAAACTGTTCACCTCATTGGCGAAGATCATCAGCGGAGGGCTGATCTCTTTTTCACCGATACCGCCCGACCCAAGGCTGATTACCTTCACTTTGCGCTTGATGGGCGTTTTTTTGAAGAAAATATTGACGCCGTCAATGCTCTGGGCGTCCACAGAACTCGGGCCGAAATGCACGGTCAGCAATACCACGCCCCGTTTCGGCATAACCCAGCCCATGTCCTCGGGATATCCCTCGACGGTCGTTCCGGGGATCCAGCCGCCGTAATAGGTCATTTCCTTTTTATATTTGACCCATTCATAATATTTATCGCCATCGGGCCCGCTCAGGTCTACAAAATTGACGGTATTGTTCAGATCTACCGACGCGTCCGGCACGGGATGGATCGCGAAATTGGCGTGGTGGATGAGTTTTTTATTGTTGGAAGTAAATTCAATGGCCTCCACATTCGCTTCCTGGGCCATTTCAAACGGTATTTTAAACATGACGAAGCGTTCTTTTGCGTCACCTTTCAGTGTGAACGCTTCCTTCATACTCAGTTTGAGGTCGGGCTTGCGCTTGTAGGCAGTACCGGCGTCGAGGCGGGCTTGCAAATCTTGTTCGCCTTTGAGGTTAACCTTGCCCTTGGGTGTACCGCCGTCGATCCAACCGACAATGGTTTTGATATCTTTTTCGCTCAGCGAGCGGTCGTTTGCAAAAGAATTGTAGTGATTATCGGCCTTCCACGGCGGCATATACCGTGAGCTGACGACCTGTTTGATGAATTTG
>CBIHPQ010000227.1:0-10880 GCA_966211825.1 uncultured Dyadobacter sp.
CGTGAAACCGACCGTCCCGAGCTGCACTTTCGGGATAGGAAGCGAGTTTCCCGATACGGCGTAAAAGCCCGACGACAGTGTAGTATCGCCCAGCCCCATTACTTCTCTCCTTCTGCCCACCCACAGCTCCACGCGCTTGAACCGCACGCCCGCATGCGCCTCCGGGAGCAGAAACTTGAAACTGTTCTCCTTATTATACGCCCCTACCGGACTTACGCCGGCACTCCAATCGAACTTTCGCGGCCGACGGGCAAGACTGTCATAAAAAACATAGTTTTTCCTCGCCGTTGCCTGCACTACGCCCGCAGTAGCACGGTCGGGCACGGCCCCGAACTGGTTGGTAGTGAGCCAGAACGGCGTTTCACCATTGGAAGAAAGATATGCCCCCGCTTCGACACTCGCTTCTAAGTTGGATACAATCGTACTTTTCTGGGCAAAAAGCGGCCCCGAAATGATCGCAAAAAGCGCAACAGCACTGATAGTAAAGGTTCTGCCCAAGTGATTCGGCTAGGTAAGGTTTTCCCTGCAAGATAAAGATGTGCGGGGGAATATTTGTTACCGGCGAATGAATTGTGGGCGGCCAATGGTCGGGCCGCAGGCCCCTACTCCGCCCTCAAACTCTTCACGGGGTTCATCAAAGCGGCTTTAATACTCTGGAAACTGATCGTAGCGAGCGTCACTAGTACTGCGGCCAGGCCTGCCCACAGGAACACAAACGGGCTGATGGTGATGTGGTAATTGTAGTTGGCCAGCCAGTTTTGGAGGAAATAATAAGCCAGCGGTGAGGCGATTGCGCAGCTGATCAGTACCAATAGCACGAAATCGCGCGAGAGCAGCAGCCAAAGCTGTGATACCGATGCCCCGAGCACTTTCCGGACGCCAATCTCCTTGGTTCGACGCTCGGCCATGAACGATGCCAGCCCAAACAATCCTAGGCAACTGATCAGGATAGCAAGCCCGGAGAAAATTCCTGCCAACTGACCGATCTGGCTCTCACTACGGAATTTCCGGCCATATTCGTCATCTACAAAACGGTATTCGAATGGATAGGAAGGGTTATATTTCTCGATCACTGGCTGGATCGCGGCGAGTGCTTTTGTCAGATCGGCCCCGCTTTTGATACGGATCAGGCCCTGAAAAGTAAAATCCGGGCGCATGAGCATCACAGCTGGCTGTACCTCATCATACGGGTTCTGCTGGATTACATCTTTGGTAACGCCTATCACCGTCAGATCCCCATCCCCGAACCTGACATGGCTTCCTACCGGATTTTTGAAGCCCATTAACTTCACCGACGCTTCATTGAGCACGATCGCATTACTATCCGAAAGCACCTTTTCAGTAAAAAACCTGCCTTCAATCAATTTGAGCCCGGCTGCTTTGAAATAGGCAGGATCGACCATCAATGCAGTAAACAACGGCTGGCTTTGAGGATCCTTACCCGCCCACGAGAATCCTTCCCATTGGTTGTAAACCCCGGTCATAGGACTCGACGTTTTGCTCACCGCTTCGACGTAACCACTGCCCATCAGCTCCGTTTTCATGGGGAAAAAGTTCTTTTGCAGGTCGCTGGAAAGGCTCAGCCAGATCAGCTTTTCGGGATTGTAACCCATTGGCCGGTTCTTGGCATGCCGGATCTGCTGAAAAACGATCACCGTGCCGATGATCAGCGCGATGGAGAATGTAAACTGGGTGACGACCAGTATCTTCCTTGGTAAGTTAGCAGCCTTCCCTACCTGGAATGTACCTTTCAGGACTTTTACAGGCACAAACCCCGACAGGTACAATGCCGGATAACTGCCTGCGAGCAAGCCTGTCACAATACAACCGGCGAAGGCTACTGCCATCAGCGGAATATCGTTCAGGCTGAAAGTGATATTTTCAAAACCCACATCACTGAGGTAGGGCAATGCAAGTTCCACGATCACCAGCGCGATGGCGAATCCCATGAATGCAGTCATCATCGACTCGGTGAGAAATTGCGCGATGAGTTGCTGTCGCTGCGAGCCCACCGCCTTGCGGATTCCCACCTCCCGCGCCCGTTTTTCTGAACGTGCAGTGCTGAGATTCATAAAATTAATGCAGGCGATCAGCAGGACGAGTATTCCTATCACACCAAAAAGCCGCACATATTCGATCGCTCCGCCGGTATTTACCCAATTCTTAAACTCGCCAAACAAATGCCATTTGGGCATCGGATGAACGAAAAGCGTGCCTTCATCTTTGTCATTCAACTTCTTCCGCACCAGGTTGGCAATCCGCTTTGAAAATGCTTCGGGCGTGACGCCGTTGTTCAGCTGTGCGTAGGTTTGAAGAAAATTGTTGCCCCATTGATCCAACGCCCCGCGCACGAAGTCGGAAGTGGCAACATTGAGCTCATAAGGCATCAGGTAATCGAAGTCGAATGACGAATTCTTTGGAATATCCTTCAATACCCCTGTTACCATTACTTCGAACCGGTTGTCGACCCGGATCAGCTTCCCTACCGGCTCCGCATTACCGAACATTGCTTTGGCGAGCGATTCAGTCAGTACAATGGAATAAGGATCTTTCAAAACCTGCTCCACATGGCCTTTGACCAGCGGGAATGTGAACATTTTCAGAAAGTCGGGATCGGCGTAATATCCTTGTTTGCTTAGTTTTTGCTCACCAGCGACCAGACTATGCTTGTCGCCCCAATCCACCCGCGTAACATGCTTCACTTCGGAGAAATTTGCCCTCAGTTCCGCTGCCAACGGAAGCATGATACCGTTCTGCGTGCGCTTTTGGTTGTTGAAATGCGTCTTTTTGATGACCCTGACGATGTTCGCCCGGTTTTCATGAAAATTATCGAAGCTCCATTCATACCGTACCCAAAGGCCGATCAGCAGTGCCACCGCCATTCCCATCGCCAATCCCAGGATATTAATCGCAGAATATCCCTTGTTTATGACAAGGTTGCGGAGGGCTATTTTTATGTAGTTTTTTAACATGATTTTAGCTTTTTTTTTGCGGCCCCTATTCCGACCGTAACGATTTCACGGGATCGAGCAACGCCGCCCTGATCGCCTGGTAGCTTACCGTGGCCAGCGTCACAAATAATGCGCCCCCGCCTGCTGCGGCGAAGATCCACCAGGGAATGTCGGTGCGGTACTCATATTTTTGGAGCCAGTTGTTCAGGAAATACCAGGCCGTGGGTGTCGAAATCAGGAACGAAATGATAACCAGCAATACGAATTCACGCGACAACAGCGCCCAAAGGTTGGAAATAGACGCGCCCAGCACCTTGCGTACGCCTATTTCCTTCGTCCGCTGCTCGGCCGTGAAAGATGCGAGACCGAACAGTCCCAGACAGCTGATAAAGATGGCCAGCGCCGCAAACACCGTGGCCAGCGTGGCAATGCGTTCTTCCGCCGCGAATTTCAATGCATATTCCTGGTCGGTGAACTTGTAATCGAACGGGCTGCCCGGGTTTACCTCACGGAAAACAGCCGCTATTTTCGCAAGCGACTCGGTTAATGGCAATCCCGGTTTCAGCTTCACGCTGATCACATTCGCCCAACCATAATTGACCATGAACACGGTTTGACGCACCGGACTGAATGGCGAGCCCATTACCATATCACGGATCACGCCCACTACTTTAAAAGGAGTTTCGCCCCATTTGACCGTTTGTCCAATAATCTCCGACGGCTTTTTAAAACCCATGTATTTCAATGCCGACTCGTTGATAACCATCCCGGAAGAGTCTGTCGAAAACTGGCGGGAGAAATCGCGGCCTTCGATGAACTGCCAGCCCACCGTCCTGCCGAAATCATGGGTGACGGCCACGGTGCCGAAGTTATCGTGCAGGCTAGGATCCTTGCCTGGCCAGCTGAAACCACCGTTATTAGAGCTAAGATTGGTAGACGGGGACGACGATGTAGCCATGTCCACCACTGCCCCGGTTGCCAGCAATTCGGCCCGGAGCCGGTTATATTGGCTGGACAACTCGGGGGTATTGATCTCGACCGTGATCAGCCCGTTGCGGTCGTACCCCACGGGCCGGTTTTTAGCATACTGGATTTGCTTGTAAACGATCGCGGTACCGATGATGAGCGTTACAGAAACCGTGAATTGCAGCACAACGAGCACCTTACGGGGCATTGCCGCAAACCGGCCGGCACTGAATGTGCCTTTAAGCACTTTCACCGGCCTGAACGAAGACAGGTACAATGCCGGGTAGCTGCCGGACAACAGCCCGGTAATCAGACAAAATACCAGGCTTGCCGTCCAGAAATACCCGTTGGTGGACGGAAATTCCATTCGTTTGTCCGCCATTTCATTAAATGCCGGTAATGCGAGCACCACCAGTAAAATTGCGAGGAAGAAAGCCAGGAAAACGACGAGGAACGATTCACTGAAAAATTGGTTGACGAGCTGCGCCCGCTGCGAACCGATAGCCTTCCGGATCCCTACTTCTTTGGCCCGCCGCTCCGATCGCGCCGTACTCAGGTTCATGAAATTGATAGATGCCAGCAGCAGCACAAACACACCGATAATCCCGAAAAGCCAGACATACCGGATGCGCGCATCGGGCTGGCCTTTATCGTCCCAGGTTCCGTATAAATGCCATTTCGACATGGGTAACAGATAAACTTTCGGGTCAAGAAAGCGGGCTTCCGGCGTATGGTCCTTTTTTATGCTTTTGATCTTTTCGGATACCGCTTCAAAAGTGGTGTTTTTGCGGATCTGCGCCAGTAATTGCCACGAGTTGTTGTTCCATTGTTCCTGGTCCCGCGCGTTTTTCACCCAGTCCTGCGTGGATACGTATAACTCCCAGGGAACAATAAAGGTAAGGTCGCGGAATTCGGTATTATAGGGCAGATCTTCATAGACGCCCGTCACCTTCACATCGAGGCGGTTATCCAGCTTCACGATCTTGTCCATCGGATTTTCATTCCCAAACAATGCATCCGCCACCGATTTCGCGATCATGACCGAATTCGGCTCTTTCAGTCCGTCCCTCGTGCCTCGCAGCATATGCAGCCCAAACATATGCGGGGCCTCCCGGGTGAGGTAGTTGCCTTTTTTGGTAAACTTATTATTGTTATATGCCAGCACGTGCTCATCATTCCAGGACGACTGGATCACATATTCAAAATCATCCTTGTGATGCTCTTGCAGGTACTGTCCCAGCGGATAGGAGGTATATTGTCCGTTGTAGACCTTTCCTTCAAAAGTGCCCCGCTCCACTACCTTGGCAATGCGGTCATAATTTTCATGGTAGCGGTCGAATGCGAATTCGTCAAACATCCACAGCCCGATCATAATAGCGACAGCCATTCCCACAGCCAGTCCGCCGATATTGATTGCCGAATAACCCTTGTTTTTTACAAGGTTACGGAATGCGATTTTGAGGTAGTTTTTAAGCATGGTTTTATTCGGATCTTAATGATTTAACAGGGTCCAGCAATGCCGCTTTCACCGCCTGGTAACCTACCGTCGCCAGCGTGACGAGCACGAGGCCTGCGGCGGCGAGAATGAACACACCTGCATCGAGATGGATGCGGAATGCGAAATTGTCGAGCCATTTGTACATCACCCAACCTACCAGCGGGAAGGCGATGAGTAATGCAATGGTCAGGAGTTTGATAAAATCCATTGAAAGCATTACCACTACACTTCCCACCGACGCACCCACCACTTTGCGGATACCGATCTCTTTCTGCCGTCGCTGTGCCGTAAATGCGGCCAGTCCGAAAAGCCCGAGACAGGAAATGACGATGGCTAGCCCGGCGAAGTAGCGCGATAATACCCCTACCCGCCGCTCGGACGCGTAGAGCGCTTTGTAATTTTCATCCAGAAACTGATAGTCAAACACCAGTCCTCTGTGATGATCCTGGAACAGCTTACGCACGCGGGCGATCGTCTGCTCCTCGGTTCCGCCCTGGATTTTAACCATCACATTCGGCATAATCGGGTACATCTGGAAGAAACAAGGCTTCACAGGCTCGTACAGCGATTCGAAATTGAAGTCTTTCACCACCCCGACGATCTGCCGCTCCATTCCCCAGAACTTCACGGTTTTGCCCACCGGGTCTTTCAGGCCCATACTTTTAATGGCCGATTCATTAAATATGATCTCATTAGCCGCATTCTGGTTTTGAGAGAAAAACCGGCCCTCCCGCAATGTCATACCCACCGTTTCCATGAAATTGTAGCCCACTTCCAGGTTCGAGAACTCGATATCCGTTCCGGCAGGTTTGCCCGGCCATTCGAAACCGGAAATTGCGCCATGCTTGCCCGTCAGGTCATGGTAATAGCTCGATGCATTCACCACCCCCGGGATATTTTTAACTTCCCCCACAAATGCCTCCGCCACTTTCAGTTTCAGGGAGTCCATTTCAAGTGGTATTTCAAAATGAATGATATGGTCGCGGCTGTACCCCAGGTTTCTGTTTTGAATAAACTGGATCTGCCGGTAAACGACGATCACGGAAACGATGAAAATCACCGACACTGCAAACTGGAACACCACTAACCCGCGCCGTACGAGCAACTCGCCTGCTGTATTTCTCAATTTTCCTTTTAAAACCGAAACGGGATCGAAGCCGGAGAGATACAATGCAGGATAGCTGCCCGCCAGCAAGCCAGTGAGGCAAGTGATGCCTATCGCCGCAGAGACCAGCGTCAGGTCCGGCGAAAGTGCGATCTGCTTGCCGGTAATGCTGTTGAATTCCGGCAGGAGAAGCACTACAATACCCACTGCCACAAATAAGGATACAAAGGTGAGCATCAGCGATTCGCTCAAATGCTGTAAGACAAGCGAGCTGCGAAGCGCTCCCACCACTTTTTTGATCCCCACTTCCTTCATTCGCCCGGAAGCCTTGGCGGTAGAGAGGTTCATGAAATTGATGCAGGCAATCACCAGAATAAACACGGCGATCACCGAAAACAGCCTCACGTACGTAATGCGCCCGCCTGTCTGCACGCCGTTCTCGAACTGCCCGTGCAGGTATTTGTCAGAATAGCGCATAGCAAAAAGCTGAGAGTCGTTGTCTTTGCTTTTTGCTTTCAGGAAATGTTTGATTTTCTCGTTGAAAAGCGACAAATCCGTGCCGCTTTTGAGGATTACAAATGTATTAGGATCACTGTTGCCCCAGTTCTCCATTCCCGGCCGCCGCGCTTTGAACTGCTCGAAATTGAAGAGGATATCAAACTGGTTGCTCGCATTACGCGGGTTACTTTTGAACACCCCACCCACACGATAATGTCCGCTGAACTGCCCCTCGTCCCATTTCACGGTCTTTCCAATTACATTTTGCTGCGTACCAAAAAGCTTTTCGGCCATTTCTGCCGACAGCGCCAGCGTGTTCTTGTCGCCCGACACCGCGCCCGCATCACCCTGCGTGAACGGGCAGCTGAACACATCGAAGTAATCCCGGCTTACAAACTGC
This sequence comes from uncultured Dyadobacter sp., assembly GCA_966211825.1. Classification (GTDB taxonomy): domain Bacteria; phylum Bacteroidota; class Bacteroidia; order Cytophagales; family Spirosomataceae; genus Dyadobacter. Next base: position 7,419 of record CBIHPQ010000227.1, read on the forward strand.
CCGCCGGCTTTCAACTTAACTTCCCCGGACGATACGACGCCTTTGTTTGAGAACCATTCTGCGGGCACCACCGTCGTCGCCAGCTCCACTTCGGGCATTTCGGCTTTCAATGCGTCGGCCAGCAGCCCCGGCGTGTGTTCCCCGGTGGTAATGCCGTCTTCACGCGGCTGGTTGACCATGATCTGGAACAGTTGCGCATCCTTTTCATGGTGCTTATCCACGCGCAACTCGTCGCTTACCCAAAGGTAGATCAGCAAAGTACAGGCCAGCCCCGTAGAAAGGCCCAGCAGGTTCAAAAGCGTGAATTGCCGATCCTTGACCAGGCTACGCCACGCGATTTTCAGGTAGGTTTTTAGCATGATGTTTTTTTGACTATGGTCGGTTGCAGGCCCCGTCACTCACTCCTCAAACTCCTCACCGGGTCCGTCAGGGCTGCTTTAATGCTTTGAAAACTGATCGTGAGCAATGCGATGCCGGTGGCCAGGAAGCCGGCCCAGGCGAATATCCACCAGCTTATTTCAATCCGATAGGCGAAATCCTGCAACCAGCGGTCCATGAAATACCAGGCGACGGGGCTGGCGATAATCATCGCCGCAAGCACGAGTTTCAGGAAATCCATCGATAGCATCGCGGTAATGCCCGCTACGGACGCACCAAGCACTTTTCGAACGCCTATTTCCTTGGTCCGTTGTTCGATGGCGAAAATGGCCAATCCAAAAAGTCCGAGGCACGAAAGGCACACCGACAACAGCGCAAAAGTGGTCGTCAGACGTGTAGCCAGCTCTTCGCGCTGATAGAACTTCGCGATTTCTTCATCATAAAAACTGTATTCGAAAACATTTTCGGGAAACTGCTTTTGCCACACCGCACCGATCCGGCTGATTGTCGACGCATTCACACGGCTCAACTTCACACCCGCCCACCGATAGCGAGACTGATCAGCGAAAACGATCGTCGGCTCGATGCCGGAGTAGAGGTCGCCGTTGTTGAAATCGGACAAAATACCGACGATCGTACCAGTTTTTCCGGCGTCACCGACGTGCAGTCGGCGGTTCAATGCGTCTTCGGGCGATTTCAGCCCCAATGCCCTGACGAGTTTGCGGTTGATCAGTAGTTCATTAAGGGTATCCGAATGCACGGGAATGCGACCGGCAACGAGTTTCAAGCCATAGGTTTTCACAAAATGATCATCCGCAGCTCTCGACCGGGCCACAAATTTCTCCCAATCGCGGTTCTCGAATTTGATCGTCCCGCCGCCACTCATCTGTACCGAGGGCGCGCTCCTGAAAAACGACAGGTCGACAACCTCCGGCAATGCCGATAATTCATTGCGCAATGCCGCAAGTTTACTGGTTTCTGTTTCAGGCACATTCAAATGCAGGATCAGGTCCTTATCCATTCCCAGGTCCTTGTTTTTCAAAAACTCCGATTGCAGGATGATCAGCGTCGAAACTGCGATAAGGACGAATGAAATGCTGAATTGTGTGACAACCAGCCCCTTTCTTACTGAGAAAAAACTCCGGTTATTCTCCTTCAACAATCCTTTGATGGCTTTCACCGGATTGAATTTTGAAATAACAAACGCCGGATAGACGCCCGCCAGCATCACCACAAACAGCAGCAATGCAGCACAGAAGGCCATCAATATCGGATCTCCGAAAATATTAACGCTCACTTTCAGGTCCAGCCAGTGGCTTACCATCGGAGCGAAGAGCCAGGCGGTCACAATAGAAATGGCGCTTGCGGCGAAAGTCAGCAATGCGGTTTCCTGTATAAAAAGCCAGAAAACCTGCATCTGCGAAACGCCCAGCACTTTTCTTACACCCACTTCCCTGCTACGTTTGAATGCCTGCGCGGTCGAAAGATTGATGAAGTTGAAGCAGGCGATCAGAATCAGCAAGATACCCACCGTCGCGAGCACGACGATCGTATTATATTTGATCTTGCCTCCGTAGGCAATATTGAAATGCACATCCGACAAGTCCTGCAAATGATAGTGGAAAACCTTGCCGTCGGGGCCGTAGTATTTCTTGGCGAACGCCGGCATTTGTCCTTCAAATGCAGCCTTATCGTCCTGCGAGCGAAGTGTTACATACGTTTCGCGGCCGCTGTCGATCCAGCCCCAGTCCTCGTAGCCGTATTCCGGGACGATCTTTTTCAATGTGGGCAATGAGACGAAAATGTCCTGCTTGAAATCGGTTTGCTCCGGGTAATCGGCCACGACGCCTGCTATCACGAGGTTCTCGCGGTTATTGGCCCGGATTACCTTTCCCATTGCATTGCCATCGCCGAAATATTTCCGGGCGTAGCGCTCGGTTACCACAGCCTGATTAGGCGCCGTCATTGCGGACGCATTGCCGCTAATCCATTTATAATCAAATATTTTAAAGAAATCCGCATTCGTAAACACCAGGTGGTCCTTTTCAAGAAACTTGCGCGACGATCCGTCGTTATCCACCCGGATCGTCAGCTCCTTGTGTGCCACATAAGCGGCCTCCCTGACGTAGCTGAACTCTTTTTTCAATGTTTCATGCAAAACAAAAGCCGAGCCCCGCTCCTGTTCCACCGAGCCATCTTCGAGATGTAAATCCACGACGACGCGGTAGGTGTTCTCGGCATTGCGATGATACCGGTCCACGCTGAGATGGTACTTCACCAACTGAAATATGACAATCGCACCCGCCATCCCGACGGCCAGTCCAAAAAGGTTGATCCCGGCATAAACTTTATGCTTCGTCAGGTTCCGTAGTGTGAATTTAAAATAGCTTCCGATCATGGTTCATTTTTTTGGTGCGAGGACGAATGCTGGCAACCTTAGTCTGCTTTTACTCCGCCCGCAAAGACTTCACCGGATTCGTCAATGCCGCCTTAATGCTCTGAAAACTCACCGTAAGCAGGGCCACGCCCACCGCGAGCGCACCTGCCAGCAGAAATACCCACCATTCAATATTGACCTTGTAGGCAAAATCCGATAGCCACTGGTTCATTCCGTACCACGCCAGCGGCGAGGCGATGACGATGGCAATGCCCACCAGTTTTACAAAATCCTTTGACAGTAACGACACAATGCTCAGTACCGAAGCACCCAGCACCTTGCGGACGCCAATTTCCTTCGTACGCTGTATGGTCGTAAAAGCAGCCAGGCCGAAGAGTCCGAGGCAGGCGATCACGACCGCGAGCCCGGCGAAAATGCCGAACAACTTTCCTACCCGCTGCTCCTATTCGTACATTTTATTGAAAAGCTCATCCAGGAAAGAATAGGCAAACGGGTTATCCGAGGTCGCCTTCCAGGTATTTTCCAGTGTCTTGATCAAGCCCGGAATATCCTGCGTTTTGATGCGAACGGCCATCTGATACTGATCGCCGCCATAGAACATCACCAGCGGGGCAATCCGCTCGTGCATCGAACGGAAGTGGAAATCTTTGGTCACGCCCACTACCGTGTAAAACCTCTTGCTTTCA
>CBIHPQ010000228.1:0-10876 GCA_966211825.1 uncultured Dyadobacter sp.
TGTCATGTGCCAGGGCAACGATATGGTCGAATTCTTCGCGTTTGACCGGAACGACCGACAGTCTCGACAGACGGACGAGTTCCATCTGTTTCAGGAGTTCATCCTTTTTGATCTGGGCCAGCGAAACGGTATTTGGAAATTTCTCAACAGGAACCAGATTTACTACCACCCAGCCTTCTTCGTCGGTGGTAGGATCGGGGTAATGCTCTTTGGAAACTTTGGCAAGGCCTACAACCTCCTTACCCTCGTTGCTATGATAAAACAGAACCAGGTCACCGACTTTCATTGCCATCAGGTTGTTGCGTGCGGCGTAGTTACGGACGCCGTCCCACATGCCTTCCCCCTCAGCAACAAGATGGTCCCAGGAGTATTTAAATGGTTCTGATTTGACAAGCCAATGATTCATTCGGTAAGTATTTGTAATGGTAGGAGTTAAAATGTTAATCTTTAAGGACTAAATCAAGGGAATTTCGGGAATTTGCTGAAATCCGGCTTTCTTTTTTCCAGAAACGAACGCTGGCCTTCCTTGGCTTCTTCGCTGAGGTAATATAGCAACGTCGCATTGCCTGCGAGTTCCTGGATACCGGCCTGTCCGTCGAGCTCCGCGTTGAATGCGCTTTTGAGCATACGGATCGACAGCGGGCTTTTTTCCTGAATCTTCTTTGCCCATTCCAAAGTCACCGGTTCCAGCTGCTCCAAGGGAACGACCTTGTTCACGAGGCCCATTTGCAAGGCTTCGTCGGCATCGTACTGGTCGCAGAGGAACCATATTTCACGTGCTTTTTTCTGACCTACCACGCGGGCAAGATAAGAAGCTCCGAACCCGCCGTCGAAACTGCCGACTTTCGGGCCTGTCTGTCCGAAACGTGCATTGTCCGCAGCAATGGTAATGTCGCAGATCACGTGCAGCACATGGCCGCCGCCGATCGCCCAGCCTGCTACCATCGCGATAACGGCTTTTGGAATGGAGCGGATCATTTTTTGGAGGTCGAGCACGTTCAGACGCGGCACGTGGTCGTCGCCTATGTAGCCACCATGGCCCCGCACCGACTGGTCGCCGCCGGAGCAGAATGCTTTTCCACCCTCGCCGGTGAGAATAATTACGTCGATCCGGGTGTCTTCGCGGCAGATATGCATCGCGTCGATCATCTCGGTTACCGTTTGCGGGGTGAATGCGTTATGCTTATGCGGGCGGTTGATGCTTATTTTGGCAATTCCTTCGTGAAGTGTAAAGAGAATTTCTTCGTATTCCTTAATGGTTTCCCATTGAACTGTACTAGACATAAAATCAGATAGTAAAATTGAAATAAATGCAATGCGTATGCAATGCAAGGGCCAAACGTGCTTCGGGAAGCTGCCATTACGCATTGCCTGAATGCGCGAAATTACTCATTGTTTAGGTTACCTTCAAAAACAAATGAATAACTTTCCACCGCATTAAAAGCCGGTATCGATGCCGGTTATCGAGTAAATCCACAGAAACGGCAGCGATGATCTGGACAACGGGCAAAACGCTCTGGCAAACGCAGAAAAGGCCGCGAAATCCCTATTTCGCACAGGCCTACGACTTTATGAGCAAGTGGCTTGGCGGCAACCGGGAATTTGTGCTCCATACCTCCGGCTCTACCGGAATGCCCAAACCGATCACCGTTACGCGCAGCCAACTGGCCGCCAGTGCTGCCATGACGGGCAAGGCGCTCTCGCTCGGGAGCGGTACCCGGGCGCTCGTATGCCTGAATGTGGGCTACGTCGCGGGCATGATGATGCTCGTGCGCGGGTTGGAGCTGGACTGGGAACTGACCGTCACCGAGCCGACTTCAAACCCCATTGCCGGGTTGGATTCCCCGCATTTCGATTTTGTGGCGATGGTACCCATGCAATTGCAGGCCATTCTGGAAAACCCTGCTACAAAAAGCCACGTCGGCTATTTGGGTAAAATACTGTTGGGTGGAGCGCCTGTAAACCGGGCACTGGCGACGCAGATAGCCGCGCTCGATGTGCCGGTTTTCCAAAGCTACGGCATGACCGAAACCGTGTCGCACGTTGCATTGAAGGCGCTCAATGGCAGTGAAGCGAGCGATTTTTACGAGTTTCTGCCGGGCATTACATTCGGGATCGATGAACGCGGTTGCGTGTATGTCTCCGGGGCAGTTACCAATGGGCAAAAGGTTCAGACGAATGATCTGGTGGAGATCCGCGGCAACGCGTTTCAATGGATCGGTCGGGCGGATAATGTGATCAACTCGGGTGGTGTGAAGATCGTGCTGGATCAGATCGACCGCCACATTGCAACTATTTTTCATGATTTAGGTATTCCAGATGCGTTTTTCAGCTGGTGGGAGGCTGATGAAAAACTGGGTCAGAAACTGGTGCTTATTGTCGAAAGAGACCCGGCCGGCGAGCTCTCTGCGGAGCTGCCGGCAGAAATTAGAAGGCACCTTTCCGCCTATGAAAGCCCGAAACATATTTACTTTGCAAAAGCATTTGTCAAAACTGCAACCGATAAGATTGACAAACGTGCTACATTTCAACAGCTTTTAACATCTTCGAATGGATAAGAATCTTCAAATACCAGGTCAGTACATTATTCGCTTTCAGACCGCTCCGGTGGTGCCGGCGCCATTTTCCCATTTTTATACCCTGAAAATGGACATTCAGACGGCCGAGGACCTGCGTGTGGATTTTGATATTGTGTACAACGACCGCGATGAACTGACCGAGGATGAGATCTTTGACGAAGGTTTTACGACCGACGACAATTACCGATGGAAAGGCAATTTGCCCGCCGTGTGGGTCAATGAGTTCCAGGCCATCTTGTCGACCTCCAAAATCATTCGCAGACGTGAGGAAAGTGAGTTCGAGGATTTTATTGAAATAGAACTGGACGAAGATGAAAAACGGGTGACGATCTACCCCGTCGATAAAGAACGCTGGTCGTACTTTTTGCAGGAGATGATGCAGGCGATTTTCGAAACCGGCGGCCGGGAAAAGCCATTTGAGCTGTCCTACCTGGATATCGATAATGACGGAAAAACGACCATCGACCTCAAAGCGTCGTTTGGCAAAAAAGAATTTACATTAAGCAAGAATGCAGGCCCAGCCCGTAAATTGGACTGGAATCAGTTGCAAAAAATAATGGATACAGTTTACAAAGCTGAATTCGTGGCCGACAATGCATCGGAAAGCAAGCCTTCCAAAAAAGGCAAATACCTCACCGCAGGCGACGGTTTGTGGTATCAAATGGGTGTTGCGGTGCTCGAAACTACGTCTAAAAGCAAGGACCTGGCGAAGATCGAGGCATTGTTCAATACGCTTTCCAGGTAATTTACTGACGGTACTGGCTCAGCTCCATTTGTAATTCATCTACGAGCTGGGCCACCCTTTCGAGCGAGGGCTGTGGCGCGGGTACCTGAACGCTCACAAACGCTTTTATCTCCCATACTTCCAGAACATCCTGCAAAGGAACTTCGAGTTCTTCTATTTCGGCATTATCCGACGTAAGGAGCAAAATACCTGCGGTCTTCACCTGATTAAAGACGTTGCGGTAAATCAGCCCCTGGCTTCTCAGTAGAAATACATATTGCATTCCGTCCTTGATATCGTACCAGTTGCGGATGAACGTCCCCACGAGAATGGAACCGGGGTAGGCAAAGTCTTCGCCGCTTTCAAATGCCCGGTAATAGCCCGACGGCAGATTCGGTAACTGGAACAGCGGAAGACTGTTCAGGTAAGCCGGGTTTTGGAAGTGGGCAATGTACTCGGCCTGCGCATTGCGTGCTACCCACTGGATGGTAGGGTAGTGGTGCGCGGGCTGCTCGACTGCCGTATTGAACTGCGGTGCCTGAAACTGGTTATTAAATGTAGGTATGCCCGCGGTCGGCTGCGGCGCCCCCGGCTGAGGTGCTGCCGACTGGTGGAATGCGGGTTGCTGAAATAACGGCTGTTGATTGGCAGGGATACCCTGCTGGCTACCCTGATGCACTTCCCCGCTGACGGGTTTGAGGTTCACCTGCCGCGATACCTGCCTGATCGGCGGCTCCGGCTGCTGGTAGGTATCGATGATTTTCGATAGGGGCTGCGGCTCCGAATACCCGGGCGTGCGGGTAGGCGTGGGCTGGGGCATTGCGCCGGAATGCGAAACGGTCATTTGCCGCGATGAAGTCAAAGGAAGCGACATTTCGGGCGTTTCCCTCAGCTTTCGCAAGTCGTTTTTTAGCAAATTGTCAACGCTGACCCCGAATGCGGAGGCCATGTTTTTGAGATTAGTAAGGTTGGGATTGGCGCGGGCTTCTTCGTAAGCTCCCAGTAACGACCTCTTGATCGCGATCTTACGGGCAAACTGTTCCTGCGTCAGGCCGTTGAGCCTTCTTAGATACTTGATATTGTTGCTGACGATGCTCATAAGTATGACCGTTCCGTGAAATCCCTACTAATTGACAAATCTTTTAGTAAAAAACGAAACCAGCAACTTTCTCACATTCTTTTTTGGATTTTTTTAAATAAAAAAGCCGGAACATCATTTCGAGACATAGTCTCCTGACATTCCGGCTTTTAGGGAAGCGCTATCTTTATTTATAAATTTCTTTCCTGGCAGCCTTAAAAGTGTTGGTTAGCAAACCGCAAATGGTCATCAGTCCTACACCACCGGGAACGGGGGTTATGAAGCTTGCCTTAGCAGCAACGTCGTTAAAATCGACATCGCCTTTGATGGAAAAGCCGCTCTTTTTAGTAGCGTCTGCCACACGGGTTATGCCCACGTCCACCACTACCGCGCCTTCTTTCACGTAATCGGCCTTCACAAATTCCGGACGGCCCAATGCCACGATGAGGATATCGGCCGACTGGCAGATCTCTTTCAGGTTTTGGGTTTTGCTGTGGGTGATAGTCACCGTGCTGTTGCCCGGGTAGGTATTGCGCTGCATGAGAATGCTCATCGGTAAGCCCACGATCTGGCTGCGGCCAATTACCACGCAATGCTTGCCACTCGTTTCGATTCCCGCACGGATCAGCATTTCCAATATGCCAAAAGGCGTTGCAGAAATGTAAGCAGGCAATCCTTTACACATTCTGCCGACGTTGATCGGGTGGAAACCGTCCACGTCCTTGGCCGGGTTCACTGCTTCCATCACTGTATTTTCAGAGATGTGCTTCGGCAACGGAAGCTGAACGATAAAGCCGTCTACGTCGGGATCGTTGTTCAGCGATTCGACAGCTTCGAGGAGTTGGGCTTCGGTAATGTCGGCTTCAAAGCGGAGCAGGGTAGAAGTAAATCCTATTTCTTCGCAGCTGCGGATTTTGGAGGCGACATAAGTTTCGCTGGCACCATCCTGGCCAACAAGTATCGCGGCCAAATGCGGCTTTTTGCCACCTCCGGCGACCCACTGTTCGACTTCGGCCTTGATTTCAGATTTTATTTGGGAAGAAATAGCTTTCCCGTCGAGTAGTTGCATTATTATTCAGGTAGTAAATATTTCTTGATCAGAGTTTGCATTCCGGTTGTCGCTTTTTCCTGAATGAAAATCATGTTGGATTTCAATGTAATTTCCGGTTTAGCGGGGTCTACAATATAAATACGTTTGCCGGGAGGGACGTAGTGTACCAGTCCCGCTGCCGGGTACACGGCCAGCGACGTTCCGATGACGAGAAACATGTCGGCCTGCTCGGCTACATCCACTGCCACTTCCATCATGGGTACTTCTTCGCCAAACCAAACGATATGCGGCCGGAGCTGGCTTCCCAGTTCGCACAGGTCACCGGTTTTTAGCTCCCAGGAGTCCATTTCATACACGAGTTTCGGATCTTTCGTGCTCCGCGACTTGAACAGTTCGCCGTGCAAATGGATCACTTTCGTGGAACCGGCAATTTCGTGCAGGTTATCGACATTCTGCGTCACAATCGTCACGTCAAAATGCTTTTCCAGCTCCGCCAGCGCATAATGAGCTGCATTGGGCTTCACATCGGCTGCCTGCTTCCGCCGCTGGTTATAAAAATCCAGCACCAGCTCCTGATTGCGGACCCATGCCTCGGGCGTCGCCACATCCTCGATGCGGAAATTGTCCCAAAGGCCATTATTGTCACGAAAAGTGCTGATCCCGCTCTCAGCGCTGATCCCTGCTCCGGAAAGTACAACCAGTTTTTTCATCTTCGTGTTAATTTGCGGTCCGAAATGTGTGTCTAAATAGCAATTTCTATTTTTTAGCTGCCTTTTTGGCGGCAGGCTTCTTGGCAGCAGGTTTTGCAGCCGCGGCCGCAGGCTTACGTGCTCCGCGTCCCGCTGGTTTATCCGGCGTTTCGGCTGCCAGTTTCAGTACTTGTTCGTACGTGAGTGATGCAGGCTCGGTACCTTTCGGGATTTTTACGTTCTTTTTACCAAAAGCAATGTAGGGTCCGTACCGACCGTTCAACACCTTTGCCTCCGGATCTTCGGCAAACTCCTTGATGGTGCGATTGCTATCCTGCAAGCGCTTTTCTGCGATTATTTCAACCAACCGATCCTCGGTCACCGACATCGGGTCGTCTGTCTTCGCGAGTGAGTAGTATTTGCCGTCATGCTTAACATAAGGACCGAATTTACCCACATTCACCACCATATCTTTTTCCTCGAAGAACCCAACCTGGCGGGGAAGTTTGAATAGCTCAAATGCCTCGTCCAAAGTAATGGTTTCCATCAGCTGGCCTTTCTGCAAGCTTGCGAAACGTGGTTTCTCTTCATCTTCCACATCGCCGATCTGTACATACGGGCCATATTTCCCGATCCTTACCGAGACCTTCTTGCCAGTCGCCGGGTCTTCGCCCAGGTCGCGGGAAGTCAGGCTCTTGTCGATCGCTTCCTCACGTGCTTCCGCCACTTTTTTCTGGAACGGTGTATAAAAGTCCTTGATCATCTGCTGCCAGCCTAACTGACCGTCTGCGATGTGGTCAAAATCCTTTTCCACATTGGCCGTGAACGAATAATCGACAATGTCCTGGAAATGGCTCACAAGGAAGTCGTTCACGACCATCCCGGTGCTGGTAGGGAAGAGTTTAGACTTCTCCGAACCATATACTTCTTTGTTAACCTTGCTTTTGATCTGTTCATTGGCAAGGGTCAATTCTTTGAATTCACGTTCAAAACCCTGGCGGTCTTCTTTTACTATATATTCCCGTTTCAGGATCGTCGAGATCGTGGGCGCGTATGTAGACGGTCGCCCGATCCCCATTTCTTCCAGTTTCTTCACCAGGCTCGCTTCCGTATACCGCGGCGGGTTTCTCGTAAACCTTTCTGTTGCCTTCATATCCGCCAGTTTGAGGATCTGACCGATGTTCAGCGGGGGAAGCATCCCTTTTTGTTCTTCGTCCTCATCATCGCTGGATTCTAGATAAACTTTCAGGAACCCTTCAAATTTGATCACCTCTCCTTGCGCCACCAGCTCTTCCGAAGTGGTCGAAATGCCGATCGTCGCCGTCGTGCGCTCTAACTGGGCGTCCGACATTTGCGATGCAATGGCGCGTTTCCAGATCAGTTCGTACAATCGCTGCTCGTTGCGGTCGCTGCTGCCTACCAGAGTAGAAAAATCGGTAGGGCGGATCGCTTCGTGAGCTTCTTGTGCCGACTCGGACTTGGTTTTGAATATACGGCGGTTATAATATTCAACCCCATATTCTTTCGTGATTTGCTGGTTTGACTTATCCAACGCTTCTTCCGACAGGTTTGTAGAGTCGGTACGCATGTAAGAAATCTTACCGGCTTCGTACAATCGCTGCGCCACGGTCATGGTTTGCGCGACGGAAAAGCTCAGCTTGCGCGATGCTTCCTGTTGTAGTGTAGAAGTTGTGAATGGCGGTGCAGGTGTTTTTTTGGCTGGTTTTACTTCAAGATTACGGATCGAGAACTCTGCCCCGATGCATCTTTCGAGGAACTGTTGTGCATCCTGCTCGTTAGGAAGGTTCTTGGCGAGCTCTGCGTTCAGTACTTTGCCGTTGCCAAGATCAAAATGGGCTGTTACCTTAAAGCTGCTTTTACTTCTGAATGCGTCGATCTCTCTTTCGCGCTCTACGATAATCCGTACAGCTACCGATTGCACACGGCCGGCCGAAAGGTTTGATTTGCCGATCCGTATCTTTTTCCATAGCACCGGCGAAAGTTCGTAACCCACAAGGCGATCGAGGATTCGGCGTGCCTGCTGGGCGTCTACCAGGTCTGCATCGATGGTCCGGGGCTTGGCGATAGCGTTTTGCAGAGCGGTTTTGGTGATCTCACGAAATACGATCCGCTTGGTATCGTCGGGCAGGCCCAGGGCCTCCTTTAAATGCCAGGAAATTGCCTCTCCTTCGCGGTCATCATCCGTTGCGAGCCATACTTCGGCATCTTTCGCCAGTTTTTTAAGCTCTGAAATGACTTTGACTTTATCGGAGGAGATTTCGTAAGAGGGCTGGAAACCATGCTCAACATCAACACCCATATCATGTTCCGGTAGGTCACGGACGTGTCCAAAACTGGACTTGACAGTGAAATCCTGCCCAAGGTAACTTTCAATGGTTTTGGCCTTCGCCGGTGACTCAACGATCACCAGATTTTTTGACATAACTTTCGATTTAAGGGACCTGCTAGCACTTTGAATGTCCAAATATAGGGCACAATCCGAGAAAAAATCAAAGCGTGAATAAAAGCTGACTTAAAAACGGAGACTGCCGCTGAGCCTCCCGAAGGGGCATTTCAAATAATTAGTTGAATATACAGGTTGTCAGAACAAAAAAAATTTTGAGGCGGTTATCTATAATGAGCGGCTAGAATATACTGGTTTTAAATAGTAGGGAAAATCGGCTGAAATGCCTGCGTATATTCCGTAATTTCGTAGTTTCGCCCGTTTAATGACAACAGATAATCCAAGATAGTTAATTACTATTCCCATCATGAATATTTATAAGGATTACATTCAGGAGATTGAAGAAAGAAAGACCCAGGGGCTTCACCCAAAGCCAATCGATGGTGCCGAATTGCTAGGCGAAATCATCGCGCAAATTAAAGATTCAGAAAACGAATACCGGGAAGATTCTCTCAAATTCTTTATTTACAACACTTTACCAGGAACCACGAGTGCTGCTGGTGTGAAAGCAAGGTTCTTGAAAGAGATCATTCTGGGGGAATCCGTAGTAGACGAAATATCACCTGCTTACGCGTTTGAGTTGTTGTCGCACATGAAGGGTGGCCCTTCCATTGGCGTATTACTCGACCTGGCGCTGGGGGAAGATGCCTCCATCGCAAAGCAAGCCGCGGAGGTTCTTAAAACACAGGTATACCTTTATGATGCAGACACAGACCGTCTGAAAGAGGCATTCAAAAGCGGTAACGAAATCGCCAGAGAGATCCTTGAAAGCTATGCACGGGCTGAGTTCTTCACCAAGCTGCCGGAGGTTCCCGAAGAAATCGAGATAGTTACATTTATAGCCGGTGAGGGCGACATTTCAACAGATTTGCTCTCTCCGGGTAACCAGGCCCACTCCCGGTCCGACCGTGAATTGCACGGCAAGTGCATGATTACCCCCCAGGCACAGCAGGAAATCAAAGCATTGCAGGAGGAACATCCTGGCAAGAGCGTGATGCTGGTTGCAGAAAAGGGTACCATGGGCGTGGGTTCATCCCGGATGTCGGGTGTGAACAACGTGGCGCTTTGGACCGGTAAACAAGCAAGCCCATACATTCCTTATGTCAATATTGCGCCGATAGTTGGGGGTACCAATGGCATTTCCCCGATTTTCCTTACGACTGTCGACGTTACCGGTGGTATCGGTATTGACCTGAAAAACTGGGTTAAAAAGGTTGATGAAAATGGTAATGTGGTCCGCAACGAAAGCGGTGACCCTGTTTTGGAAGAGGTATACTCTGTTGCTACGGGCACTGTGCTTACCATTAATACAAAAACGAAGAAGCTCTATAATGGCGATCAGGAATTGATTGACATTTCCAAGGCGCTTACTCCTCAGAAAAAAGAGTTTATCAGAGCCGGCGGATCATACGCCATTGTATTTGGTAAGAAAATCCAGACGGTTGCTGCAAAGATACTGGGTATCGAACCTACTCTTGTATTCGCTCCGTCGAAAGAGATTTCTAATGAAGGACAAGGCCTCACGGCAGTAGAAAAAATCTTTAACAGAAACGCGGTCGGTACGACGCCGGGTAAAGTTCTACACGCTGGTTCCGATGTTCGCGTAGAGGTTAACATCGTCGGTTCGCAGGATACGACGGGTTTGATGACTGCCCAGGAGCTGGAATCGATGGCTGCCACAACGATTTCTCCAATTGTTGACGGTGCCTATCAGTCGGGCTGTCACACGGCTTCGGTGTGGGATAAAAAAGCGCAGGCTAATATTCCCAAGCTGATGAAGTTCATGAACGACTTCGGTTTGATCACTGCCCGTGACCCGAAAGGAGAATATCACTCCATGACCGACGTAATTCACAAAGTTCTCAATGATATTACGATAGACGAGTGGGCGATCATCATCGGTGGCGACTCTCACACGAGGATGTCGAAAGGGGTTGCTTTTGGTGCCGATTCAGGAACCGTTGCCATCGCATTGGCTACCGGCGAAGCATCGATGCCGATCCCTGAATCCGTGAAAGTGACCTTCAAGGGCGACATGAAGGACCATATGGATTTCCGTGACGTTGTTCATGCCACACAGGCACAAATGCTTCAACAATTTGGCGGAGAGAATGTATTCCAGGGCCGGATCATTGAAGTTCACCTTGGAACGCTGCCTGCCGACCAGGCATTCACCTTTACGGACTGGACTGCGGAAATGAAGGCCAAAGCGTCTATCTGTATTTCCGAGGACGACACGCTGATCGAATCATTGGAAATTGCGAAGAACAGGATTCAGATCATGATCGACA
>CBIHPQ010000229.1:0-10867 GCA_966211825.1 uncultured Dyadobacter sp.
ATCACACTAACCGTTAATTTCACAAACCGTCCAACTTTTGGGGTTCAGTCCAAACGGGAGCTTTTTTGCCATGCATGGACCACAAGCGGGTCTCCTTCTTTCAGTTCTCCAAAATCCCTGGCCGTTACATTCTGTCCGAATAATATCTTATGGCCGGCGCGCCGGTAGCTTGCCAGTGTTTTCAATGGCTCGGGCCCTTTTTCGGCGGTTTCGGGGTTAATGGTCGTTAATACGCAGCGTGCGCAGGGTTTTACCACTTCAAAATGCAGGTTACCAATGCTGATGTGTTTCCATTGGTCCTCCGCAAACGGCTCGGTGCCGCTGATGACCAGGTTGGGCCGGAAGCGTCTCATGGTAATGGGTTCGGCCAAACGGCTGTTCAGGTCGTCGAGCGAAGCCTGGGAAATAACCAGGTAAGGGAAGCCGTCGGCAAAGCTTACGTTCTCATCGTGCTGCGCGTAACGCGGGTCGGCCTTTCGTTCAGTCGATTCGGGCATCATGACCAGGCGAAGGTTCAGCCCGAGCTGCCTGCTCAGCCATTGGTCGGCTTCGTCGGAAACGGTGAGGGCGTCGGCCGCGTCATCCCATACCTTTACGGTCACGGGTAATGCGGTTACGGGCTTGTAGGGTACGGTTACGGCGTCGGCGGGGTCGCTGCGGAGGAAGATTTTCAACCCATTTTCGAGTAATGCGACATCGATGAGCGCCATTTTCTGATAGACGCGCTGGGTAATGAACACGTTTTCGTCATCGATGATCATCCACCGGCGGTCGTATTGCAGCCCTTTTTCTTCTGTTAATGCTTTGGTTAGCCTGATCCCGCCCAGTGATTTGACAGGATAGACCCATATTTCTGACAATGTCATGGCCATTATAATTATTCGATGGTCAGCTTGCGTATGCGCTGATTAGCTGAATCCGTAACAAAAAGATTTCCGTCTTTGTCCAATGTACTGCCCTGCGGATGCTTAAAAAGTGAGTTTTCGGCGGAACCCTCAGCATAACCCTCTGTGCCGCCCTTACCTGCCAGCGTGGTTACATAGCCGTCGGGATACACGAGCCGGATGCAGTGGTTCCATAAATCGGTCACATACAGATTACCCAATTGGTCGATCTGGATATTGCTTGGCTGATTGAACATCGCTTCTCCGGCATCGCCGTTTTTAAATCCTTCCCTCGTAGGCGTTCCCGCGAAAGTGGTTACCATACCGTCCTTTGAGATCTTTCGGATGCAATGGTTGTGTTTGTCGGCAATGTAAGTATTGCCGCTCTTATCAAAATTCAGATAGGCGGGCATGTAAAATTTTGCTTCCCGCAGTTTTCCATCCGCATAGCCCGGCGTGCTCCCCGCGAAAGTACTAACCTGGCCTTCCGGGGAAAGTTTTCGGATCACGCCATTTTCAGTATCACAAATCCATAGCGTGCCTGCGTCATCCAGTTTCACACCATATGGTTTCTTAAATCGCGCTGTCGCAAGATCTCCGTCAACAAGTCCGGGGCGGTCGGGATGGCCGGCAACGGTTGTGAGCATGCCATCCGGCAGCACTTTCCGGATCGCGTGGTTCTCATGGTCGGCCACGTAAATGGAGCCGTCGGGCGCGAGTTCAATGCCGATCGGAAACTTCATCAATGCCTGGTCGCCCTTGCCGTCTTTGAACCCGGAATGCGGCGTCCCGACGATCGTGGAAGTATTGCCGTCGCCGTCAATGCGCCTTACCATACAGTTACCAAGGTCGGCGGCGAACATAATGCCTTTGCTATCGGTAGCGATATTATACAAGGTCGCGAACCTGGATTTTTGAGGCGCGCCGTCTTCATATCCGGGAGCTCCGCCCGAGAAATAGGAGGTGGTAGCCGTATAGAGATAGCGAAATGCAGCGGCGGAAGTAACGTCTTTTCCATTGACTGTTAACAAGAGTTTTCCTAAACCGCATTTGGCGGGTACTATGGCGGTGATTTCAGAGTCGGCCACCGCATTTACAGTTGCTTTTAAACCATTGATTTGCAGTGAAACTTTCGAAACATCGCTGCCAAAATGCTTGCCCTGAATTTTGATAACAGTACCTTTTTTACCTGCGGCAGGGCTGAAACTGCCAAGTTCTGGCTGTTCACTGTCACCGG
This sequence comes from uncultured Dyadobacter sp., assembly GCA_966211825.1. GTDB lineage: Bacteria > Bacteroidota > Bacteroidia > Cytophagales > Spirosomataceae > Dyadobacter. The sequence continues at coordinate 2,122 of CBIHPQ010000229.1, forward strand.
GCAAGGGAGGAGTTGGCGAAGGCGAGTCGCTGCACGACAGGCAACATGCCGAAATGATCAGTAATGCGAATAGGATGAATGCTCTCACGGGTTAACGAGGAATCGGGTGGTTGCCCGCTGTTGTTGGGATTCGACTTGTAGTAAATAGGCACCTGCCGGAAGGAGGGAAACATCCAGCTCCGTTTTACCATTTACCATTCTTTTTTCGCGGATGAAGGCCCGTCCGGTCATATCGGTAACCGTCATCTGTATCTGCCGGTGCCCCGTCGGCCCGTCGATCTGCATCTTGCCGCGGATCGGATTGGGATATATAGCTAACGCATTACGGGCCGGTTCCATGCCGGTTATCACTTCTTTCGGGAAAGAGATCTCCCAGATTTGCCCCTGACCTTCCAGTACATATAATTTGTTGTCAACAATTTCAGCATCGGTAGGTTGGAAGAAATCGGCGGCAATGCGATAAGAATTCAGGTTATAGTCGTCGCCGGCGGCATTTTTCTTCAAATCCAGCATGAGCAGGTCCTGCCCGGGGTCTTGCATCGGCCCGTAGTCTGCGGAGCCTTCCTGGAAACTCAGTACAAATCCTTTGCCCTTATATTCGCCTCCAAAATCCGATTTTACATCAAAAACAAGCCCCAAAGGTGACCGGTGCGCCGTGAATGTGCTGATGGCCCTGCCGCTTTCGCTGGCGTCCATCACCTTGCCGGTGGCGGCATCGCGGTACATATCGGCATCCGGGCCGGCATTTTGGATCGGCTTGAAATAGGTCGTGTTTTGAGGCTTTTTGGGATACTGCTTATCGTCATAAAAAGCACCGATCCGGTAGGCAGTGTAATTGCGGTTGATCAGCTTGTCATCGTCAGGCTTGTACCCTGCAAACTGCATGGGCGTGTCGTTGCCGCCCATCTCCCACGGAAACCCGTAATGCGCGCCCGCCCTGATCCAGTTCATTTCCTCGGGATCGTCGCGGTCGCCGGAGTTCTCGACGCTGAAAAGGTCGCCATTGGCTGCAAATGCAAGACTGAATGCATTGCGCACGCCGCGCACGTGCACGTAAGGCGCGAGTGCGGCCGAGTCGTTGAGTAGGAGCAGGTTTTCGGTATTGGCCGGTATTTTGTAAATGCAGGAGGTTAATGCCACTTCGCGCAGGCCCGGGTAGCGGCCTTCGTTGTCCTTCACTTCCCCGTGGTCGGTGCGTGAGCCGCTCGCGATAAACATATCCTTGCCATCCGGGGAAAAGCATATCGCACTGAATGCATGGTCGAAAAGTGTTTTGGAAGAGGCGTGTTCCGCCGTTTTAAAGATGTCGGTCCAAATGAGCTTACCGCCGGCCAGTTTCGCTTTCACGGCCTTGCCATACCCCGAAACGCCTTGTGCAATCACCACATTACCGGCCAGGTATGCGCTCCCGTCGTGTAATGCAAAACCCTGCAGATAGTTAATGCCGTGATCCTGCGCCGTCGCCAGCCTTTCGAGCGAATAATTTCCGGAGACATTCGGGGTCAGGTGAAACAGATCACCATTCCAGGCGATGGTGTAAAATGATTTATCGGACGCATCATAAGCGATCCTGGTTTGGGTGTCGGTGCCTTCGATGCGGAAGAATGGTTTGATCGTCAGGTCGTTGCGGAGCGTGCGTGCTGTTTGTGCAAAAAGCGGCTGTGCAGTACCCGACAGGATTGAAAGAAATAGAATACCCAGGCAAAGGTGTTTCATACAATCCTGTTTTGGGTTTATACCACTTTAAAACTCCATTCTCGCAAGCGGGCTTACCGTCTGATCGCAAAATTCGCCCGCTTCGAATTTGTAATGGGCCGCAATCGCGATCATCGCCGCATTGTCGGTACAATATTCGAAAGCAGGAATATACACATTCCAGCCCAGCTGTCCGCCCAGTTCCAGCAGCGATTTCCTCAAACCTGAGTTGGCGGAAACCCCGCCTGCAATCGCAATTTCTTTAATACCGGTCTCGCGGGACGCTTTCTTGAGTTTTTTAAGAAGAATATCAATGAGCGTAAACTGAATGCTGGCGCAAATATCCGCTATATTTTCCCTGATAAAATCCGGGTTCTGACGCACCTGTTTTTGCAGAAAATACAGAAACGAAGTTTTGATACCACTGAACGAAAAGTCCAGCCCGGGCATTTCCGGGAGCGGGAACGGATAGGCCTGCGGGTTTCCCTGCGCAGCATATTTGTCGATCAGCGGACCGCCTGGATAAGGCAGGTCGAGCAGTTTGGCTGTTTTGTCAAAAGCCTCTCCAACGGCATCGTCGCGGGTTTCGCCGATGATCTGCATGTCGAGCGGCCCGGTAACTTTTACGATCTGCGTATGTCCGCCGCTTACCGTGAGGCACAGGAACGGGAACGCGGGTTTAGGGTCGTCGATGAAGTGCGCGAGCACGTGCGCCTGCATGTGGTTGATCTCGATCAGCGGGATATCCAGCCCGAGCGCCATCGATTTGGCGAACGAGGTACCGACCAGCAAAGCGCCCAGCAAACCCGGTCCCTTGGTAAAAGCAATGGCATCCAGGTCTTTTTTTGCTATTTTTGCGTCATTCAATGCTTTGTCCACCACGGGCAGCACATGTTGCTGGTGCGCTCTCGAGGCCAGCTCGGGAACGACGCCGCCGTACTGGGTGTGGATGAGTTGCGTAGCAACAACATTGGATCGGATATTCCCGTTTGTTATTACAGCTGCGGAGGTTTCGTCGCACGACGATTCAATAGCGAGGATATTCATACTGTGGAAAATATTCGCAAAATTAAGCATTAACAATAAGATAAGCAGTATCCCGCTGCGAAGCTGTATATGTTAAAAATCCTGAAGGCGCTTGGTAATGGTCTGATAGTGGTTGTCATCTTCGTGCTGCTGGCGCTTGGGATTGCTACTACCGCGTTGCAGCTCCCTTCGGTACAAACTTGGGCCGTAGGCTACGTAACGGCCGATATTTCCGGCAAACTCGGGTACCCCATCACCATCGAAAAGGTTAATATCAAATGGTTCGACGTGGTTTCGCTCGAAGGCGTTTCGGTCAAAGATTCCTCGGGAGCGGATATGATCGACGTCGGGCGGCTTGATGTGAACCTGAATGTCAACAACATCATCCGCGATTCGGCCAAAGAGATATTTCTCGACGAAGTCAACGTATTCCAGCCCAATGTACATTTAGTCATCGTCCCCAAATCGGGTGACCTGAATATCGACGGTTTTATCGCCCGCATCAACGAGCTGACGGCTCCCGCGGTACCTAGACCGCCCAATGCGCCTGACAACAATACGCCGTTCATTATAGGCAAAGCCAAGGTCATCGACGGTACATTTGGCTACGACGACCCCCGCCAGCCCCGCGACCGTGGTGCAAGGGTGTTCGACTACTCCCATTTCAGCCTGAAACACCTTTATGGCGAGCTCAGTGATTTCCTGGTTCAGGGAGATACGATCGCATTTCGTGCGAAAAACCTGAAAACGGTCGATAAGCAAACCGGCCTGGAAATGCATGACCTTGATACAAAGTTCCTTTTCTGCCAGAAGAAAATGGAGTTGAAGGAGCTCGACGCGCACATTGGCAACTCGCATTTGAAGAATGAAGTAATATTCTACTACAACCGCTCGGGCGAGTTGGGCGATTTTAACCATAAAATCCGCATGAAAGGCCATCTGGTAGGCAGCCGGGTGGATTCGCGGGACCTGGGCCTTTTTTCCAGTTACATCGACGGATTGAATGAGACCTGGCTGGTATCGGGCGATTTCAATGGGAAAGTCGATGATTTTGTGCTGTCCAATACGGATCTGCATTTTGGCAAAAACAGCCGGCTGATCGGCGACATTGGTTTCAAGGGACTTCCCAGGATCGAAGGCGTGCTGATGGACATCCGGCTGTCGGTCTCGAAAATCGATCCGGTGGATCTCGTGCAGTATTATCCTGAATGGGACATGCATCCCGATCTGCAAAAGTTTGGCTACACCCTTGTGGATGGCACATTTAAGGGGACTTTGGAAGATTTCGCGGTGAATGCCTCGGCCTCGTCGGAGCTGGGCGAACTGTCGGGCGACCTGGTATTTCACATTGCCGACGCTAAAACGACCACTTATTCGGGCGAGGTCAAAACGGCTTCTTTCGGGCTTGGGACGTTGCTCGAAGACGAGGATAACTGGCAGGAGCTGGATTTTGAAGGGAAAGTGTATGGAAAAGGATTAGAGCTTTCATTCGCTTCCGCGGACATGAATGCGATCGTGCACCGGGTTGGTTTCCGGAACTACGATTACAAAAACATCCGGCTGAAAGGGAATTTGCAAAATCAGTATTTCAATGGCCTCGTAAGCGCCCGCGATAGCAACCTCGTGGTGAGCCTCGACGGTGAATTCGACCTTTCCAGGCAGCAGAATATGTTCGACGTCAGGGGATTGATCGAAAAAGCCAATCTGAAAGAGCTGGGTTTCAGCGAAGATCCCATAACGCTTCGTACACAATTGAATGCGAATGTGACCGGCAATACGGTCGACGAACTGGTGGGGGATGTCAGGTTGCTGAACACTTACCTCGTGATGACCAACAAGGAGCGCAATTTGGTGGTCGATACCCTGGTATTTTCTTCCGGGAATCAACTCGGCAAACGCCGTTTGCAGCTCGATAGCGAATTCCTGACGGCGAGGGTAGAAGGTAACTTCCTGCCTACGCAGGCGTGGAAGGACGTGAGCCAGGTTTTGGAAGAATATAAACTGTATTTCTTTGAAAACGAGGCCAGCAGGAATGAGTACTATGCAAGAAAGCCCCTAACGATGCTGTCGCGCAGGTACCAGATCGACTATTCGGTGGAAACCCACAATCTTTCACGTTTTCTGGCATTTCTCAGTCCGGATATCTACGTGTCGCGCGGTGCGAAAGCGGAAGGGATCTTCAAAATGGACAACACTGCCGTGCTGACTTTCAATGCATTGTCGGACACGGTGAGTTATGGTAAAAACCAGTTTGTGGGAGCCGATGTGGATGTTACTACTTCAAAATTCGTGAACAGTGCCGAGGTACTCTCATCCATTCTCGTCACATCCGGCAAGCAGCAGATCAGCAAGATGGTGCCTACCGAGAAAATGGAACTCGAAGGGACCTGGGACGTCGATCATATCGATTTCAACGGCGCCATTTACCAGGTCAAAAGTACCAACCGGGCCAATCTGGCGGGTGAGATACGGTTTTTGCCGGCGGGTCTCGATATTGGTTTTAAAAATTCAAAACTCAACCTGCTCGACGAAGAATGGAATGTGCCTTCGGAGAGCCTCATTTCCATTGTAGGCAACGACATTACCATGTCGAACCTCGGGCTGGTGAGCGGAAAGCAGCGTATTTTCCTGAGCGGAACTGCCTCCGAAGAACCGGAGAAGAGTCTGCTGCTCGATATTAAGAACTTTAAACTGGCCAGCTTGAACCCCGTTTTCAATACAAAACTGTCGGGGATCATGGACGGCTCGGCGAAGGTGAAGGACATTTATAACAGTGTCATTCTCGACGCGAATTTCGCCATTGAAGGGCTCGGTTACGGTCAGTACGAGTTCGGGAACCTGCTCGGTACCGGCGATTGGGACCAGACGACCAGCGAGCTGCAGATCGACGCCCAGCTGAATAAGAATGCGCGACGCGTGTTCAGTCTCGTGGGCTCGTACCGTCCGAAGCTCGAAACAAATACCCTGAACCTGAAAGCTATTTTCAACCAGGCGGATTTCAAAGCGCTTGAACCCTTTGCGGAGGGCCTGGTATCCGATATCAGCGGAACGGCGCAAGGGGTCGTGTCGATCAAAGGGGGTGTGGATGCGCCGGTTCTGGAAGGGTCGCTTACGGTCGACAAGGGTCGGATGAAGTTCGATTACCTGCAATCGGTGTTTACTTTCAGTGATAAGATCAATTTTACGGAAAGCGAGATCACGGGCAACAATATCCTGGTCACCGACTCCGACGGCAATACGGCAACTTTGCGCGGCGGGGTTTTCCATGACGGGTTCAAATACTTCTCGCTCGGTTTCAATGCCGACCTGCGCAATTTTAAAATACTAAGTACCACGGCGAAGGATAACGATACTTTTTACGGTACCGCTTACGTAACCGGCCCGGTGGCCGTGTTCGGCCCGATCGACAACCTGAACATCGAAGCCAATGTGACCAGTAACAAAGGCACGCGCATCCACATCCCGCTGGATGGGGCTACCGAGGTGGTAACGCAGGATTACATTCAGTTTGTAAGTAAAATGGCGCCCGCCGACAGTACTACCGGCACCCCGGTCGACTCCACTGCCAGAAGCCAGATTGCAGGCGGCATTAAAATGGATTTCAATTTCAACCTGACGCCCGATGCGACCTGCGAAATCATCTTCGACAGGCAAACGGGCGACGTGCTGCGCGGGAATGGCAGCGGCCGTCTCAACCTGAACATCGATACCCAGGGCGATTTCACGATGGCGGGTACTTATGAGATCGAAAAGGGCGAGTACAACTTTACGCTTCAGAATGTCATTAATAAAAAGTTCAGTATCAAACCCGGGAGCAGGATTATCTGGGCGGGCGATCCTTATGGGGCGCAGCTGGATGTGAAGGCAGGCTACACACAGATGGTATCGCTGGCGGGCGTGCTGCCAAATACCAGCAATCTTGGTACAAACAGCGGCGACGCATTGTCGAGAAGGTACCCGGTGGAGGTGACCATCGGTTTGTCGGAGCGGCTGATGTCGCCCACGATCCGGTATGACCTCAAAATTCTGGATAATCCGTCATTGAGCACCTATCGCGGGCAGCTCGAAGCATTTCAGAACAAGCTGAAATCCGACGAGCAGGAGCTGAGCCGGCAGGTGAGCAGCCTGCTCGTCGTGAACCAGTTGTTGCCCGAAAGCAGCCTGGCAACGGTCGGCAGCCAGAACTTCCTCGGAAGCAGCATCAGCGAGCTGGTATCGAACCAGATCAGCCGCTGGGCGTCGGGCATTAATGAAAACCTCGAAGTGGGCGTTTCCGGCCTTTCGCTTGACCAGAATGCGTGGAATAACCTGCAACTCCGCTTTTCCTACCGCTTCCTGAACGACCGCTTCCGCGTAACGCGCGACGGCCGTTTCACTTCCGGGGCACAATCGCAAACCGGGGCTTCGCAATATGACGCAGCCAGCTTACTAGGCGAATGGACATTGGAATACTGGCTGAATGCCAAAGGTTCCGTGCGCGTGAAGGCCTATAACCGCAACATTCAGAATAACCTGATGTTCAACAGTGGCACCTTCACGACCGGCGGCGTAAGCATGCAGTTCACCCACAGTTTCAACCGCTTCACACGCGCCCCGAAACCCGGTGTGCGCGTCCCATTCCTGCCAGCGGATTCTACCCGGCAGGATTCGACGGGAAAATTGATCTCAGAAAAACAAACTAGTCACTAACGCCGCCCCGGACGGCAGGCGTATCAGCGTTACGCCAGTTCCTGCTTGATCGCGTGAATGCGGTCGTTGAAATGCAGGTGCGGGAAATCGACGCCCGGTACACAGGTAGCGTTCAGATAATCCATCACCTCCTGCGGATGCGGCACGCGCTGGCCTGTGGCAATGCTGATGTGCTTGGATGTGGTCCATAGCACGGTTTTAAGCTCGGTACGCAGGTCGTTGGTCATGAAATATTCCGTCACCATCGTGTCGTCGTTATAGTAAATCACCCGTGACGTAATGCGTACCCATTCGCTGATGCGCGCCGGGCGCACGTACGAGATCTGATGCTGGTACACGACCCAGCTCGTCCGCAGCTCGCGGAACATCGCTTCAAAACTGAAACCATACAATTTGGAAACCTGATCTTCCCGTGCATTGAAGAAGTAGTCGAAGTACTTGGAGTTGTTCAAATGCATCAGCGGGTCGCAATCCTGGAAACGGATGATCACCCTCGATTCCGCCTCGACGGGCATGTCGGAAAGTTTGGCAGTAAACAGCATGGTTATTGGTTTATGTTGTTAGAAGTGTTATTCTCCACGGTACCGCACGGCCAGTCCGCTCAGCATATAGCCCTCCTTGTTCACGCTCGTGTAGTATTTGTATTTGACATTGATAATCGCATCGGCGCCGATCTTCTGCGCTTTCATCACCAGTCGCGCGGTCAGGAGCTCCTTGGTTTTGGCATCATTGCCGCGGTACATCATCCTTCTGTCTTTGGTCTGGTCGGCCGTCAGCGAATCTTCACTGCCGATCTCCACCACCGCGATTTCGGAATACGGGCGTTCCAGCGGCTCGGTGTCGTACAGGACCTGGATAGGATATTTGGTGTTGGATGAAATGGGTATTCCACTGCCGGCACAAGCCGAAAGCAGGATTGCCGCGAGAAACGAAAACAGGTACGGGGTACTTTTACTCAGAGTCATTATCGGGGAATGAGGGACATGATTGAAAACTGTTATGGGCATTAAAGAATTCCGTTAGGCGCTTCGAAGTTGCGCTTACATGCAACCAATACACGCCGGATACGACATTATGTTGCAACGTATATTATTTTACCATTTGTCACCAATCCATTGGTAAATGTGATATTCTGCATTATTTTCAAGGATTATAAATCTAAACTAATTGATTTTAATATGGTCATGAAATCTGGAAGGACAAATTTGTTAAGGCGGGGCTCGCTCGTCGGGATGATGCTCGCTGCGATGCTTGGATCACCCTCCGAAGCGCAGCAGCTGCCGAAAGGGGTTACCAAAGTAACATCCGTAGAAGGGATTACCGAATACAATCTCGA
>CBIHPQ010000230.1:0-10860 GCA_966211825.1 uncultured Dyadobacter sp.
TTACCAAACCCGAGAAAAGCGACCTGGAATTCGCGCAGCTGGAATTTGACCGCACCGCCACCGGCGATCCCGAAGTGGATAAGCAAGCCGTAGGCCGCATCAATATCCAGAAACGCAAGGTTCAGATGAAAGAGCGTATCCTTATTGAATTTGAAAGAAAATTGAAGGCTATTACCGGCTGACAATCAGTGGCTAATGCCGCATAGAAGATTTATTGATTACCAAATTGGATTGCAATACCCTGGTCTCGAATTCGGCCGGGGTATTTTTGCTTTCAATGAGGTCCAGCAGCAACGACGTCGCCTGCTGCCCCATTTCGAACGACGGCTGCGTGACCGAGCTCACGGGCGGGTCGAGGAGCGACGACATGGCGATGTCGCAAAAGCCTACTACCGCCACATCATCAGGCATTTTGTAGCCGAGCTGCCGCAATGCCCAGTGAATGCCCATCGTAATGCGGTCGCTCGCACCAAAAATAGCGTCGGGACGCTCGCGGAGGGCCATGAGCTGGTAGGTACGCTCGGTACCTCCCGCCTGGGTGATCTCGCTGTGCAGTACCCATTCTTCCTGAAAATCGATCCCGTATTTCCGCAATGCATCCTTGTATCCTTCCAACCGGAAGCGCGTAATGGACACCGGTTTTGGGCCGGCAATGTGCGCAATGCGCCTGCAACCTCTCTTGATTAAATGTTCGGTAGCGTCGAACGCCCCCTTGTAATCGTCCACGCGCACCTTATGCGTGTGCATCGCGTCGCTCACGCGGTCGAAGAACACGACGGGAATGCCCTGTTCCTGCAATGAGGCAAAATGGTCGATGTTTTCGGACTGACTTGAAATAGCCACCACAAGCCCGTCCACGCGCCGCGAAGCAATATGCCGGGTAGCCGAGCGCTCCCGTTCGAGCAGTTCGTGGCTCTGGTAGATCATCGTATGGTACCCGCGGCTGTAAGCAATGTCCTCCACCCCACCGATGGCCGACGAGTAGAACCGGTTGGCAATGTCGGGTACGATTACCCCGATCGTCTGCGTGCGGTTTTTGAGCAGGCTGATCGCGATCGGGTTGGGATAGTAGTTGAGCTGTTCGGCGAGGTCTATCACCTTTTGCTTGGTTTCTTCGCTGATCTCGCTGCTGTCGCGCAGCGCCCGCGACACGGTCGATTTGGAAATACCGAGTTGCCGTGCAATCTCTTTGATGGTGATAGAAACCTTTTTCATAGGGTCATATAGAAATAATACAATCTTGCTAAAAAGCTGCGGAAATACACCGGCGCCAGATGTTGCACAAATTAAGCAATGTCCGCACAAAGTTCCGGGAAAAATTGCGGGAACGGGAACGGTTCCGGGAACGGTTGCGTAGATTTATTGCTTTTTTTCAAGAATTATTTTTGTGTATCAACGAACGAGTGTTTAAACTAGATAAATCATCGACGAAGACATAGGCCTTAACACCACTACAATTCCAGGAAATTTTCTATAATTAACCTAGCTCAGCTTACATGGAGACAAACTCACTTGCCAGTACATTACCATCAGCCTGTTCTCAGAAAACTATACTGGAAACCCTGTTTGGCCGAGTGGTGACTAACGGTGATTATAATGCGTTCCGCGAGTTATTTACACGTCATTACCGTTCGCTTTGCAATTATGCAATGCGCGTGGTGGTTACGCGGGAAATAGCGGAGGAAGTGGTATCCGATGTATTTGTCAAACTTTGGAAAAATCGTGAGCAAATTGAAGTGCATACTTCATTTCAGGCTTACATTTACAGGGCTGTGCGCAACCAGGCCCTGGATTATCTGAAACTGCGTATCCACCGTCAGAATGAGCGGGATTCGCTGGAATCGGTGCAGTGGAACATGAGCCACGCCGATCATTTTTCACCGGCCGAGGAGCTGTCGTACAACGAATTTTACTCGCATATAGAAGATTGTATCCAGGCGTTGCCGCGCCAGTGCCAGCTCATTTTCCGCCTTAGCCGTGAGGAAGGCCTTCGTTACCGTGACATTGCCGAGCGCCTCGAAATTTCGGTTAAGACCGTAGAAACACAGATGAGCCGGGCATTGAAAGTGCTTCGAGAGAGGGTGCCGGAGCATAGGTTGGTGGCGTAAGGCTGTAAGCTTTAAGCAGTAGGCTATGAGCTTTTAAAGTCTGTTTGAATGAATTAATGAAAAAATTAACCTAATACGGGCCGTAGGCTATAAGCTATAAGCCTATTGCCAATCGCATAAAGCTTATAGCTTACAGCCTACGGCCTAAAGCAAAAAAATGGCATTAGAACAAACCTGGCGTTGGTTCGGCCCTAACGACCCTGTTTCGTTGCAGGATATCCGTCAGGCCGGCGCAACCGGAATCGTAACCGCATTACATCATATTCCCAACGGCGAAGTTTGGGAAATATCAGAAATTCAGGCGCGTAAAAAGTTGATCGAAGACGCCGGACTTACGTGGTCCGTCGTGGAAAGCGTGCCTGTGCACGAGTCGATCAAAACGCGTTCCGGGGATTTTGAGAAACATATCCTTAACTATCAGCAGTCGCTCCGCAACCTGGGGCAATGCGGTATCGACACGGTTTGCTACAACTTTATGCCCATTCTCGACTGGACGCGCACCGACCTGGACGCGCCGATGAAAGATGGCTCCACCGGATTGCGTTTCGATGCAACACAGTTCGCCGCATTTGATCTTTATCTTTTAGAAAGGCCGGAGGCGAACGACCTCTATACCGAAGAACAGAAAAGAGCCGCCAAAATATGGCTGGATACCGCTGCGGAGCAAGAAAAGCAGAAGCTCGTCCGCAATATCATCGCCGGACTTCCGGGTTCGGAAGAGAGTTTTACGGTTGAGGAATTCAGAAAGGTTTTAAAAACCTACGAGCATATCGGCGATTTCGAACTGCGTACACATTTGTACCAGTTTATCCAGGCCATCGGCCCGGTGGCGGAAGAGGCGGGGATCAGGTTAGCGATCCACCCCGACGATCCTCCTTACCCGATCCTGGGCCTGCCGCGGGTGGTAAGTACCGAAAACGATGCGGAAATGCTGCTGAAAGCTTACGACAATCGGGCCAACGGCATTTGTTTCTGCACCGGTTCATATGGTGTGCGGCCGGATAACGATTTGGCAGGAATGGTCGACAGGCTGGGCAGCCGGATCCATTTCATTCACCTGCGCGCTACCAAGCGCGAGCACGACGGCAGCTTTTACGAAGCCGATCACCTGGATGGCGACGTGGATATGTACAGCGTGATGCGCTCGTTGGTATTGGAGCAGAAAAGGAGGGAAAATGAAGGTAGAACCGATTTGAGAATGCCTTTCCGTCCTGATCATGGCCATCGTATGCTCGACGACCTCTCGGCTACGAAACGGACCAACCCGGGCTACACGGCTATCGGGCGCTTGCGCGGGCTTGCAGAGCTGCGCGGCCTCGAATACGGAATAGAAAGAAGTTTGTGATTGTAACAAGAAAGAGAATGGAAACGATTAGCCCTGCTGTACAAAAAACCTTCATTTCCGAAGACTTCCTCCTGCGTTCGGAAACCGCGCGTATCCTTTACCATGACTATGCAAAGGAAATGCCGATCATCGACTACCACTGCCACCTGCCGCCCGATCAGATCGCGGAAGACAAGCAGTTCGAGAACCTGACGCAAATCTGGCTTTACGGCGACCATTACAAATGGCGGGCCATGCGTGCGAATGGTATCAATGAGCGGTACTGCACCGGCGACGCCAGCGACTGGGAGAAGTTTGAACAGTGGGCCGCGACGGTACCGTACACAATGCGCAACCCGCTCTATCATTGGACGCATCTGGAACTGCTGCGTTATTTCGATATTGATATACTGTTAAATAAAAATACTGCCCGCGAGATCTACGAAGAATGCTCGGCCAAGCTGCGCCAACCGGATTATTCGGTGAAAAGCCTGCTGAACCGGATGAATGTAAAAGTCATCTGCACGACCGACGATCCGACGGACTCACTGAATTACCACAGCCAGATCGCCGATAGCGGCTTCGATATCCGCGTATTGCCGACATTCCGGCCGGATAAGGCTATGTTGCTGATCGACTCACCGGAGGATTTCAAACAATATTTATCCAAACTCGCGAAAGCATCAGATGCGGGCGAGATCACGTCTTACGACGCTTTGCTGGCTGCATTGCAGAACCGTCACGACTTCTTCGCGTCGATGGGCGGTCGCTTGTCGGATCATGGTTTGGAGCATATTTATGCTGAATTTGATGAAACTGCGGCACGTGAGGCATTTGCGGCTGCATTGCGTGGGGAGAAGCCATCGGTAAGCCAGGCGTTGGCGTTTAAATCGGTGCTTTTGTATGATATGGCCAAAATGGACCATGCCAAAGGCTGGACGCAACAGTTCCACCTCGGTGCATTGCGTAACAACAATGAGCGTATGCTCCGCGAGCTGGGCCCCGATACCGGCTGGGATTCCATTGGCGATTACAGCCAGGCGCAGGCGCTCTCGAAGTTTTTGAACAAGCTGGATTCGACCGATCAGCTGGCTAAAACCATTTTATATAACCTCAATCCTGCCGATAATGAGGTGCTGGCGACGATGACCGGTAACTATAACGACGGTACGGTTGCCGGTAAAATGCAGTTCGGTTCCGGCTGGTGGTTCCTCGATCAGAAGGATGGCATGGAGCGGCAAATGAATGCGCTGTCGAATATGGGCCTGCTGAGCCGGTTCGTAGGGATGCTTACCGATTCGCGCAGTTTCCTTTCGTACCCGCGCCACGAATATTTCCGCCGCATTCTCTGTAACCTGATCGGCCAGGATGTCGAAAATGGTGAGTTGCCCAACGATATTCAGTGGCTGGGCAAGATGGTTCAGGGCATTAGTTATAACAACGCCAACAAATATTTTGGTTTTTGAGTAAAATCCGAATTTAAAATACACTCATAATTGAATAGCCCAGACATTTTGTTGTGGGCTATTTTAATGTTAATACTTAATTTTGACTGGTAATCATTTTTCAATAGCCCGTCGGGGAGTTCATTCTTTGGCAAACGGGCAATAGTTTAAAATATGGCTCAGATAGTATCCTTCGGGGAAGTCCTCATGCGGCTTTCCACCCCTGGTTTTTCCCGTTTTGAACAAGCCCGTCAAATGAATGTAACTTATGCCGGTGGCGAAGCGAACGTTTCGACTGCATTGGCATACTGGGGACACAGCACGGCGCACGTAACGCGTTTCCCTGACTCGCCGATCGGGCGCGCTGCCGCTCAGTACCTGCATTTCCACGGCGTAGATGTATCCCACATCATTTACGGCGGCCAGAGAATGGCCGTTTATTTCCTTGAAACCGGTGCGGCTATGCGCGGCAGCCAGATCGTTTACGACCGGGCCAATTCGTCCCTCGCGACCATCGATCCTAAGGAACTGGATTGGGACAGCATTTTGAAAGACGCGAAATGGTTTCACTGGGCAGGTATCACGCCCGCATTGTCGCAAGGAGCTGCCGATGCGTTGCTTGACGGTATCAAAACCGCCCGCAAATACGGCATTACCGTTTCAGGAGACATTTTCTACCGCGCCAATTTGTGGAAATACGGCAAAAAACCGTCCGACATCCTTCCCGAACTAACTGCCGGAACCGACGTGGTAATTGCCAACAGCATTAATATCAAGGAGATTTTTGACATTGATGGAAACGATTTTGTCGAATCCTGCGTCAACTTACAGAAGGCTTTCCCGCAAGTGAAAACTGTGGTGGATACCAAACGGACGTCGATCAGCGCGTCGCATAACTTGCTGAGGGCTTTTTTGTGGAATGGTAAAGAGTTGCTCGAAACGGAAGACATCGAAATTAACCCGATCATCGACCGGGTAGGCGGCGGCGACGCGTTCATCGCTGGCCTCATCCACGGCCTTATCACATTCGACGATCAGCAAAAAGCGCTGGAATTCGGCGTTGCGGCATCTGCATTGAAGCATACGATCGAAGGCGACGCATTGATCTCGACGGTCGCCGAAGTGGAAGCCATTCGTCAGGGAGAAACCTCGGGAAGAATCAAACGCTAAGTAGCCATCAGGCCAAAAATCATGGATAAAGAAACAACACTGATACTATTGAACGAGGTAGGCGTACTGCCGCTGTTCTATCATGCCGATATCGAAATCGCCAAAGAGGTCATCAATGCGAGCTACCGCGGAGGCGCGCGTGCATTCGAATTCACCAACCGTGGCGAAAATGCCTATAATGTTTTTACGGAGCTTCTGGCTTATGTGAAGGAAAGCCTCCCGGGCCTCTCGCTCGGAATCGGCACCATTTACGATGCGGAAACGGCACAAAAGTTCATTGATGCAGGTACTGACTTTATCGTAACGCCCTGCCTGAACCCCGCAGTGGGCCAGGCGTGTTTGAAGGCCGGTATCCCCTGGATCCCCGGTATTTCTACACTGACGGAGATTTACAATGCGCAGCAGGCCGGTGCCGAGGTTGTGAAACTTTTTCCGGGCGAAGTGGTTGGTTCGGCATTTGTGCGCGCCATCCGCGGGCCGATGCCAAAGGTGAAAATTATGGTAACGGGCGGCGTGCAGCCCACGCGTGAAAGCATCAACGAATGGTTTGGTGCCGGCGCTTATGCCGTTGGGTTGGGCTCAAACCTCTTCCCGAAAGATGTGGTAGCAGAAGGAAACTATCCCTGGATCGAGCAAAAAGTTGCAGAAAGCATCGCGCTCGTGAAGGAGTTCAGAGAAAATAGCTGATCAGTATTAAAGGAAATACCCGGGGCGGATGCACTTAGCGTTCATCCGCCTCAAACAATTGAGCATTTCTTCGGCATAATTTTGTAACTTATAAGGCAATTAGCCGTGACAAAATTATGCTTATCGCCGCCCTCATTCTCTCATCGGTATTGTTTTTGCTGGGATTCATCGTAACACCCCGCAATGCCAGATATCTGCTATCGGGGTATAACATGATGTCCGAAGCGGACCGCTCCAAGTTCGATATCGGTTCCTATCTCAAATTTTTTAACCGTTTCCATATATTCCTCGGAATCAGCCTGATCACCGGTGTGCTGGTGCTAAACATATTCAGCGCCAATTGGGCGACTGTCTTCCTGGTGATGTATCCGCTGCTGGGGTATGTGTACATGCTCGCAATGGGCAACCGGTTCTATAACGGAACGAGCGGGCAACGGGTAGGTACTTATGTGGCCATGACGATATTGTTCGTCGTTACCCTCGGCGTGGGTTTCATGCTCTTTTCGGGAATGCGTAACAGCGAGATTTTTCTGACCGACCGTGCGTTGGAGATCAAAGGAACATCGGGGATGAAGATTTCACGCGACGACGTGACTTATTTCAGTATTACCGACAGCCTGCCCAACATTTCAAGCAGGGCGAACGGATTTTCCGGGGGCGAATTTTCCAAAGGCTCTTTTAAAACGGACGATGGCCGCATTGTCAAATTGTATATCAATAAAAAATCCCATCCTTTTTTGCTTATAAAAACAGCTAAGGATGAGATCTATTTCAGTTCCGATGAAATATCGGCGCTGGAACTGCTGAACCAGCTTAAAGCGTGGAAGCCCCGGTAACTACGGGCTCAACCAGGTGGCCTTTCACGGCGTCTGCAAAGCCGGGCAGCAATGTAAGGTCAGTGTCCCAAAGCGATACGTCACTCAAAACCTGCTGCGCCAGATCTACCGGTGAGGCCGCATTTTTCCATTTTTCATCAAAATAAGCCGCCGAATCGCAGCGGATCGAGTAGGGCTGGCCGTCGCGCTCGCCGTAGTAGGCATTATCCTTATGCACAACGGGTCTCATGAATTTCAGGAACGCTGCAAATCCTTTCGCAAAAAGTGCCGGCACGTCTTCTGATTTTTGATAATGATTCAGAAGCGTCGGGATGTTGCGCATCTTCATCTTGGCCGTGTACTGTACGGTAATGTCGATCAGCTGGTGGCGGATGAACGGGTTGCGGAAGCGGTCGAGGACCTGCTGGCCGAACTCCTGTGCCTGTGCGGGATCGACGTTGTAAGGTATTGCCGGAGCCAGTTCTTTTAACATGACGTCGGCGATAAACCGGGCTGTTTCGGCATTGTCCATTGCCTCGCGGACGGTGTCGAGTCCGTGGAGGAAGGATAGGCCCGATGCCAGTGTATGCGTGCCATTCAATAGCCTTAATTTCAATTCTCTGAAGAGATCGATGTTCGGCTCGATCACCACACCTTTATCGGCCTGCGCGAAGCTGAGCACATCGCGGACGTGCTGGCCGCCTTCAATGGCCCAGAGGCGGTATACTTCGGAAACGATGAGCAAATCGTCGCGGAAGCCCTGTTTTTCGGAAAGCGTCTCCACCGTTTCTGCATCGGGTTTCCCGGGGACGATACGGTCCACGAGCGAGCTGCAAAAATGGTTATGGTTTTCGAGCCAGGTAATAAACGCCTCGTCCAGGCTGTGCCTGCGGGCTTGTTCGAGCACAATTGCTTTCAGTTTAGGGCCATTACCGACGATGAGTTCTGTCGGGACGATCACCATTCCCGATTCGGGCGTGCCGTTGTATGCCTTGTAGCGTTCGAGCAAATAAGCCGTCAGTTTGCCGGGGAAAGACGCAGGCGGATTCGCAAAAATATTATCGTCGACAAGCTGGATACCAACTTCCGTCGTATTTGAAATAACAATATTGAGCTCCGAATTGTGGGCACATTCGAGGATATCGGCCCAGTCGCTGGCAGCAGCCAACGTGCGGCTGATGCTCGTGTTGATAACGGTTTCATCGATCTGCTGACCGTTTTCAATCCCCCGGATACTGTGGGAGAAAATGTTCTGCTGCTCCGAAAACGCGTCCGTGCCCCCCGTGCTGGTCGATTTCACGACGACGATCCGGCCATTAAAAATGCCCTGCGCATTGGCTTTGTTCACAAAGTAGTCGGGCAGGCCGCGTAGCAGCACGCCCGTGCCGAACTGGATGATTTTTTCTGGCAATGCGAGCAATTTCCGGTGATCGGGAAGGAGCTCGGGCTGCTGGTCGAGCAGTTGGGGGGAAAGCTGCGGTAACGACATTTTTCAGTAGATAAAAGGTTTGAACAGTATGACGCCGTTTGGAAAGTATAACCCCTAAACAAAAAGAGGCACCTTTGGGGTACCTCTTTCGTATATTTTTTTAAGACTGACTTAAACCGTCATCGTAGCAAATCCGCTTTCCTCTTTTTCTTTCTTTTCGTCGGGAAAAACGAAGTTCATGGGATTATTCACCTTCTCGGGAAGGAGCGCGATGCCAAGCACTTCATCAATCTGGTCTACGTAATGGAAAGTCAGGTCTTTGATATAGTTTGCTGGTACTTCTTCTACGTCTTTGCGGTTTTTCACGCAGAGAATGATCTCCCTTACACCTGCGCGGCGAGCTGCGAGGATCTTCTCCTTCACGCCACCAACGGGAAGCACTTTCCCGCGTAATGTGATCTCGCCTGTCATGGCGATGAACGGTCTCACCCGCCGTTGCGTGAATATCGACGCCATGGACGTTACCATCGTCACACCCGCGCTGGGCCCGTCCTTGGGCACTGCGCCCGCAGGTACGTGTACGTGAAGGTCATAGTGGTTAAAAAGCCGGTAATCAATGCCCAGCCTTTCTGCATTGGCTTTGAGGTATGACAATGCGGCAACGGCCGATTCTTTCATCACATCGCCGAGCTGTCCGGATAATGTCAAACCACCTTTTCCGCGGCTGAGACTTGTTTCGATGAAGAGGATTTCACCACCCACCGACGTCCAGGCAAGCCCTGTGACGACACCGGCGAAATCGTTGTCCTGATACAGATCCTTATCGAAAATCTCCGCGCCCAGGTATTTCTCAACCTGCTCCGCTTTCACGGTTTTGGGATAATCCTGTTCCATCGCCACCGACTTCGCGATCTTGCGGACCACCGTACCAACCTTCTGTTCCAGGTTACGCACGCCCGACTCGCGGGTGTAGCCTTCGATCAATTTCACCAGTGCGGCGTCATCTACTTTCACGTCGGTCGCTTTGAGCCCGTGGTCTTTGCGTTGCTTCGGTACCAGATAGCGTTTGGCGATCTGCAATTTCTCTTCGATCGTGTAGCCGGTCATTTCAATGATTTCCATCCGGTCGCGCAATGCGGGGTGAATGGTGTCCAGCGAGTTGGCAGTGGCTACGAAAAGAACCTTTGAAAGGTCGTATTCCACTTCGAGGTAATTATCCGTAAACGACGAGTTCTGTTCAGGATCGAGTACTTCCAGCAATGCAGACGAAGGATCGCCGCGATAGTCGGAGCTTACCTTGTCGATTTCGTCGAGGATGAATACCGGATTGGCGGAACCTGCTTTTTTGATGTTCTGAATGATCTTACCCGGCATTGCACCGATGTAAGTTTTCCGGTGTCCGCGGATTTCGGCTTCGTCGTGCACGCCGCCGAGCGCCATCCGGATGTATTCCCGGTTCAACGCCTTGGCGATGGACTTGCCCAGCGAGGTTTTACCCACGCCCGGTGGGCCATACAGGCAAAGGATCGGTGCCTTCAGGTTACCTTTCAGTTTCAGCACTGCCAGGTATTCAATAATGCGTTCCTTAACTTTTTCGAGGCCAAAATGGTCGGCGTCGAGTATTTTTTGCGCTCTTACGAGGTCGAAATTGTCTTTGGTATACTGTCCCCAGGGCAAATCCACCAGCGTTTCCAGGTAATTCATCGTTACCGGGTATTCGGGTGCCATCGGGTTAATGCGCTGCAATTTGCTTAGTTCTTTGTCAAAATGCAGTTTCACCGGCTGCGCCCATTTTTTCTGGCTCGCTTTCAGGCGGATCTCGTCGAGGTCGCGTTCCGGGCTATCCATTCCCAATTCATCGTGCAAAACTTTGATTTGCTGG
>CBIHPQ010000231.1:0-10779 GCA_966211825.1 uncultured Dyadobacter sp.
TTCCGATCAAAAAAGGGGTAAAAATGCCGTTTTGGGCAATGCAGAGCGGATAAGTTTTATATTTGCCCAACGGGCGTCTGTTTTCCCGTAAACCTGCTCACGAACTATCATGGTACAAAAAACATTCAGGGTTTCGGCGGTGATCGTCTGGCTGAGTTCCCTGTCGTTGGGCGTGCTTACCACCGTCCCCAAAATAGCCGAGAAGCATCCCAATGGTTTCGAGGCAGTTACGAGCGCGTTGATCACCACCTCTTTTACATTGTTTGTGTGGTATTTCAATATTTACTCGCTGCCCAAATTCACGAAGGAACATTCCTCGACGGGCTTTTCCTACCCCCTGCTGTTCCGGAGCATCGCCATCGGTATGGTGCTGATGTTCCTCATGGTAGGCGCGCAAAAGCTGGCGATCCCGTCGCTGGATTTCGGACCGGTGGTACTGATGTTCGAAGTGCGCGGGATTATGATCAACCTGATCTTTTATATGCTGCTGCATTTGCTCTACCAGACGCACCGCAACCAGCAGGTGATCCTCGAACTGGAACGTAGCAAGGCCGACAACCTGGGCGCGCAATATGAATTGCTGAAACAGCAGGTCAACCCGCACTTTTTGTTCAACAGCCTCAGTACACTGAAATCAATGGTGGAACTGGAAGATAAAAACAGCGTTGATTTCATATTAAAACTATCTGATTTTTACCGGTTTACACTAGAAAACAGAAAACTGGACCTCATCAGTCTTACGGAAGAAATCGAGATCCTCGACGCCTATATGTATTTGCTGAAAGCGAGGTTCGAGGAAGGGATCGAGCTGGAATACCGGATCCCGGAGGATGTTTACCGGACCTGGATACCGCCGTTCACATTGCAGCTGCTGGTCGAAAACTGCATTAAACACAATGTCGTTTCGCTCGATTATCCCCTGCATATCGCGATATATGAGCAGGACGGGCTGCTGATCGTCGAAAACCCTTTGCAACTGAAAAAGAACCCCGAGCATTCCACCGAAGTGGGGCTCGACAATATCAACCGGCGGTATTTCCACCTGCTGAACCAAAAAGTACAGATTGAAAACGACCAGGAATATTTCCGGGTCAAACTGCCTCTTATCCATGAAAATCGTAATCATTGAAGACGAAATCAAGACGGCGCGTTCGCTGGCGCAACTGATCACGACGCTCCGCCCCGAAGCCGAGGTGGTGGCCACGATCCAGAGCGTGGAGCGCGCTGTTTCCTACCTCACCGAAATGCCCCAGCCCGACCTGATATTCATGGATATCCAGCTTTCGGACGGCCTTTGTTTCGAGATATTCGAATCGGTGAAGGTCGTACCGCCCGTGATATTCTGCACGGCTTACGACCATTACGCCATCGAGGCATTCAAGGCCAACGGCATTGATTATTTGCTCAAACCATTCAAAAAAGAGCACATCGAAGGTGCACTCGACAAGCTGAGCCAATTGAAAAGCTATTTTTCCAGTGAAAAACCGCTGGTGCCCGAGCTTGAAATGCTTCTGAAAAAACTCGGCGAACCCGAAGGAAAAAAGAGCTTCCTGGTTTTCAAGCAAAACAAATACATTACCATTAAAACTGAGACGATCGCCTTCTTTTACATTCATAATGAAACAACCTGGCTGCGCACATTTGATAACCAGGATTATACCATCACACAGCCGCTGGAAGATGTGCAGGGTATGGTGCAGTCGTCACAATTTTACAGGCTGAATCGTCAGTACCTCGTCAATTTCGATGCTGTGAAGGAAGTGGAGCATTATTTTTCGCGGAAGCTTTTTATCAAACTGACGATCCCGACGCCCGAAAAGCTGCTGATTGGAAAGGAAAAAGTAAGCCATTTTCTCGGTTGGCTCGAAAACCGTTGATGGTGTATAAAAAAATCCATTGAACATAAATATGAACAATGGATCTTTAACTACATAACTCAATAGCAATAACCGCACTTGGTGCATTTGTTATTGTGTTCGAAATATATCGTTAAGAAGCAGGCGGTGTGATTAAAAATGAATTAAAAATACACAGCACTTCCGCCGGATTGTAATCATCTCACCAATTTCAGGCAACTGCAGCGTAATGCTTGCATCTTTGAACGCTCCGATCGCCGCCGCTGCAATCAACGCCCACTCTGCTTAATCGTCCAAAACAGCCATTTGGGCACATGACATAGAAATCACTCTATTACAGTGATTTATGGGCAAAAATTCTCCCTCTGACTATTGCTTGTTTGTAAAAGTATTTCTACATTTGTATGTTTTTGCAAAAGCTTAGAAAAAATTCACTTATCTAATTCTTTCATTGATTATGAAAAACAGGATTACCCTCGTCTCCTCTATGTTTGTGGTGATGTTGGCGGGCCTATCAGGCCGTGCCGTGGCGCAGGATTCACAAACCGACAACCACCAGGTTTCCGTGGTGGTGCCCGTAGTGGCTTTGCTTGACCTTGAAACTTCCGGTACTAAAAATTTTACAGCCAGTTTTACCAAACCTGCCAACGATGAAGCGGGTGACAAAATCGTGGCGCCGACTGCAAACAATTCGATGTGGCTTAATTACACGTCGATCCAGGCCGGGACGACGACCAAAAAAGTAAACGTGAAAGCCAGCGCGCTGGTAGACGGTGTGGATATTCACCTCGTGGCAGGCAATGCCGCCGGTGGAGCAGGTACGAAGGGAACGCCTACCGCAGGTTTCAACCTGCTGACGACGGATCAGACGCTTATTTCGGACATTGGAAGCGCTTACACGGCGTCAGGGCCCAATAACGGACACCAACTCACCTACTCTTTCATCGCAGACGACGCCAATTACGCAAACCTGCGCTCAGGCTCAACGACGGTTACCGTGACCTACACACTCGCGGACAACTGAGAACCTGACTTTCAGAAACGACAAAAACCACACTTCACGCAATGCTCCGGCCGGTGGCCGAACAGGTCCGGCCGAAGCTTGCCTACACTTTCTTACGATGAAATGGATTGCCTTACTCAGCATGACGCTGCTCTTGCCCGTACAACTCACGGCATCGGTAGTGATCCTGAACGGATTGACGCACAACCACAGCATTCCCACCTCCTCCACGAAGGTCCAGGGGGCCATCAAGGTTAAAAATGAAGGTGGAAAAGACTCCCGTATATTGGTATACCGTCAGGACCTTGTTTCGCAATGCGACCAGCAGGCAGCCTACCCGGAAGTGGGCAGCCACGGCAGGTCGCTCGGGGCAGGCCTGAAAACGAATATCGACGACCGGGTGATCCTTACCAACGAGGAATACGACGTGCGGTACACGATCGAAGCCGATCCAAACCGACAGCCGGGCACCTATTGGGAGGTGATCATGGTGGAAGTGGCCGATCCCGTGCACGAGGAAGCGCACAAAGGCATTCAGGTCAATTCGAAAGTACGTTACGCCATTCAGGTGATCGTGGACATCGGACCGGTGGAAGGGCCGGCGCTGTCCTATGAAAAGGTCGCCTATGAAAAAATTTCGGCGGAACAGTCCGTTTTGAAGGTGGTTTTAAAGAACAACGGCTCCTACGGCGCGCGCACGAACGTGATACTAGAAGTTTACGACGGTAATGGCAACAAGCTCAAAACCACGCAGCCCAACACCCGGATGCTTTACCCGGGCTATTGCAGCACTTTTGAGATCCCCGTTACCGAAGTGCCGAAAGGTAAGTACGACTGCGTGATCATTGCCGACACCAAAAAAGACCTGTTCGGCTCGAACATTTCTTTACAGATTGAATAATCCTCCTCTGCCATTGTACCGGCTAATCGCGACATTTCTCTTCATGACAGGGCTGAACGGCTATGGGCAATCGCCTGTGACCGTCGGCCTGGCGAACACACCGGGCCCCGTCGTTCCCGGCGGGCATATCACGCTGTTTTTTGATGTAAAATCCTCCTCTTCGTTACCCGATTCGCTAAGGGAAGAAATCCAGCTGCCGGAAAAATGGCGGCTGCTTTCTCAGCGACGTCCCGCAAGGACCGCAGGTGACCGGAGCGTACGGTACTTTTATGTGATCGGCGCGCCCGCAGGCTGCATTTCGGGCGATTACCACGTGAAGTTCGCCGTGCACACGGGCGACGTGCAGACGGGCGCCGTGCACACGGGCGACGTGCACACAGGCGACGTGCCGGTTTCGACGCAGGTAACGCTTACAATCGGGCAGGTACGCAACATCGAATTGTTTGTCGTGACGCAACCCGAGTTTATCCGCGAAGGCGATACGCTCCGGCTCACGTACCTGATCCGCAATTCGGGCAATAATCCCGAAAAATTCCTTTTGAAATCCGACCACGGCATAGTGGAGAATGCCGCCGACAGCCTTACCCTCGAACCGGGGGCCGGTACCAATGTGACCGTCTCCCAGATCATCCCCGGCACCGACAACAATGCATGGCAAGCCTCTTCCAACCTCTCCCTTTTCATGAAAGGCGGCGGCGAACCCGTGTATTCCGTTACCAGCATACCCGTTTTTTCCTCCAAAGTCAGAAAGATCGACCGCTACTTCCGCTTTCCGGTGGAAGTAGGCGGTGCGTATCTGTCGTACCGGTACGGCGGCCGTCGCTACGGCGGCAGGCAGGTGACGGCCTACCAGTACCAGGCCACCGGCAAGGGTTTCGTTGACCAGAAAGACCGTCATTACATCGATTTTACCCTCCGGGGCCCCAACCAGTTTGTCTTCCCGGCCGTAGGCACGTACGACCAGTATTCCCTCGACTATTCCTGGCGCAAACGCCTGTTCGTGTCAGCGGGAGACTATGTTTTGCAGCTCAACAACCTCATGGAGTTCGGCCGCTTCGGGCGCGGGCTGCGTGTGGAACAGCAGTTTAAGAAAGTGGCCTACACGATATTTTACCAGAAAGCGCGGTTTTTCATGAACCAGAAAGACGCATTCGGAGGAAAGTTTTTATTTAAAATTGATGAAAAAGCGAATGTAGGGCTGCATTATGCTTCCAAGAATGTGATTTTTCACGACCGGCAGTTCTGGTCGCACATGACGGGCCTCGCGGCGCAGGTACACACGCGGGAATTCAATCTCGAAAGCGAGCTGAGCGCCGGCCAGGCGATGGGCAAAACCGATTACGGTGCTTTTCTGCGGCTCCAATTAGCCAAAAAATGGATCAGCCTGACGAGCAATGTTATTTATGCAGGAAAACATTTTTATGGTTTTTACAACAACAGCCGGTTGTTCAACAACAACATCGGGTTCAATATTACGCGCACACTGACGATCGGAGCGGGCAATAACTTTTCCGACGTCAACCCGAGCCTCGATGCGAACCTGTACAGCGTATCGCCCAAAGACCGGAGCTACATGGGTTACGTGTCCTACCAGCCCGACCAGCGTAACCGGTTTTTTCTCTTCTATTCCACCGTTGAGCGCAAGGACCGGCAGGAGCCTGCGTCATTTCATTACTCCGAGAATTTCAGCAATTTTTCCTATAACCTTACTGCTAAAAAATTTACACTCTTCTACCAGGGCCGCTATGGTTATTCCAAAAACCACCTCGCACCCGACAACGACGGCCGGAACGAATCGTTCTCCAACCTGGCTCAGCCTGCGGTGCGGCTTTTCCCGTGGATTTGGCTCGGCGGATATTTCGAGCACCAGCATACCAGCAAATTTTCGGCCTCGGGCACGGTCGAAAACCTGTTCTTTTACGGAGGCAATGCCCGTGTTAATATCAAAAGGAACCTGTACGCCAGCCTGATGTACCGCAACAATTACGCACCCGACGAGCTGTATATACGGAGAAGCTTCCTGGACGCTTCGGTAATGCTGGATCTGAAAAGGCACGTATTCACATTCTCCGGCGGCCGATCCTACATCCCCAACCTCAACAATACCGACCAGAACACCTTGTTTTTCAATGTCAAATATGCATTACGGCTAAATGTGCCGCTGGGCCGGAAAAAGAACATCGGCACCGTGAAGGGCAAACTCACCGGCCTGGGTTACCGCAAGCAGGGCAACCTCATCCAGCTCGGAAGCCACAAGTTCATGACCGACAGCACCGGCATGTTCACGTTCGAAGGCGTGGCGCCCGACCGGTACTACCTCAGCATTACCCAAAACGAATCGCGCAGCGACGGCGTGGTGCCGGTGGTGCGCATGCCCATGCTGGTAGATGTGCGCTCCGACAGCCTTAGTACGATAGAAATTCCGCTCACGCGCACGGGAAGTATCGCGGGCAGGATCGAATTCTTAAAGGCAAAACAGAATGGTCTCTCGTCCGTACTCACCGAAAAACCCTCCGTACTTGTAAAGCTGAACGGCGAAAACGGCAGCTATCTCACCGAGCTGAACGACAAAGGGGAGTTCTCGTTCCGCGAGATACGCCCGGGGGCCTGGGAAATATCGGTATTCATCCCCGGCAGCCAGGACCGTTTCGTCGTGGAAGAAAGCAACCGCCAGCTGAACGTTGAAACCGACAAGACCCTCGACCTGACATTCAGGATCAGGCCAAATGAAAAAAGGATCCATTTTTCTGAACGAAGTTTTGAAGTATCTGTAAAAAAATGAGGTACGCGATGTTCATATTCTGTGTTTTCTCCGGCCTCGCGTCACACGCGCAGACGATCGCGAACGTGGACGTGAGCCTCACCATGCCCTCCGTGGCGCTGGTAGACATTCTGCCGTCGGGCTCCAACGGCGTTACACTGCAAATGACGGCACCGTTGGAGGCGGGTAACACCGTCGGCACCGGAAGTTCGAACAATACCAACTGGCTCATATTCACCTCGGCAGTAACCAGCGGCGGGTCGAGGAGCATTAAGGGAGATGTGGTTGGGACCTTGCCGCCGGGTATCCGGCTCCGGCTGGATGTATCACCCTACGTCGGCACCGGCCAAGGCTTTACGGGCGGCAACAGCTATGTGACCGCCAACAAGTACCTGACCAACATGCCCGTAAGTTTTGTAGATAATATCAAAGGCGCCTACACGGGCATTACCTACGGCAGCAGCGGGTTCAGGCTCACCTATTCGCTTGAAATACAGAATTATGCCAATATCCGCAGCGGCACGTCGAATGTGACGGTCCGTTACACAATGGTCGATAACTGATGAGATACCTGATCACTTTTTGCATGGCCTGCCTGAGTGCCTTCGCTGCTTCCGCGCAGACAATTTCGATCAACAGCGGAACGACGTGGTCCATTCCCTCACTCTCATCGACGATCACCAAAGCCGGCAAGAACTACGAGCACATCGAAACCAGCAGTGCCTCGCAAACCACGCTGAAAGTGAATGCGCTGATCGGATGGTCTATCACCGCGCACCTGAGCGCAACTTCCAACTGGGACCCGTCGCTAAAATTGTCCGTGCAGCGAACCGGCAATGGAACGGGCATCGCCATCCTTTCCGGCGGCACCACGTACATCCAGTTAACCAGTTCGCCCCAGCCATTTTTCAGCGGCCTCCTCAACCTCCTGGCCCACCGCGACAACATCCCTATTCAATATAAAATTGAAGGATTGTCGGTAATGCTTCCGGTGAAGACGTATACGGCGACGGTCACGTATACGATATCGGGGTTGTAGGGAGCCTGCGGTCCGTCCATTCATTTCAAATCAGTCTTGTGGAACGTACCTGCCAAATGTACGTTCCAGAAATGCCTCGATCCTGGCTTTCTGCCGCAAGTGGTGCCTGAAATGCATTTCCGAGAACTGAAACCACTCTTCCGCATCCAGGTAATGCAGGCCCGGGTGTTTGGCTTTTCCATGAAACAGGCTCCTCCCGATCAGCAGGTCGGTTTCTGCGACGACCGTTTTCAGGCGAACGAGCCGGTCGATCAGCAGCTGCTTGCTGGCTGGTTGGCGCACCAGCGCGTTGGAGGCCGGTCCTTCGAGGATCAGGTCCGGGAAAGAATTGTTGCGCAGCATGGTTTTCGCCTCCGAAGTGCATGCCTCCATGGCATGGTCATTCGAAGCCAGGCAAATTTTGATCTGGCTGAAATAAAACTCGGCCTCATCCAGAATGTGCACATACACCTGCCCCAGCGACCACGCGCCCGGCCCCGGCTGGGCCAGCAGCCTGGCAATATCGTAAGGTTCCAGCGATTGAAGCCAGATATCGATCGTTTGTTGATAGTCCTTTACCCTCATGTCGTAAATGGTGCTGATTTTCTTACAAACCTAAACCGATCGCCGGTAAAAAGGCGCGGGGGTTAGTGACAATCAGCGGTGGTATTCGCGCCAAATGTGCGGCAATGGACCGGGTTTGCAACGGGATAGTCGGTGTAGCCACCGTCGTCGCCCTGGTAGTAGGTCTCCGGATCGCCCGCTGCCAGCGGAATGCCGAGCCTGAAACGCTCGGTCAGGTCGGGATTGGCGATGTAGGGTTTCCCGAAAGCGATCAGATCGGCCAGGCCGGCTTGCAACGCAGCTTCGCCGGTTTCGGCCGTGTAGCCGCCCGCAAGGATGATAAGCCCCTGATAACGCCGGCGCAGGTCGCGCAGGAAAGCTTCGGGAATTCTTCCGTGCCCTACCGGCCCCTGGTCGGATAAATGGATGTACAAAACGCCCATTTCCTGCAATGCATCCACAATGTAACGCTGCGTTTCCGCTTCCTCGGCATAGTCGGGCAGGTCGTTCAGCTTTACAAATGGCGAAAGGCGTATGCCGGTACGCTCCTTCCCGATTGCGGCTGCCACACCCTCCATGATTTCGAGCAGGAAACGGCTTCGCGCTGCAATGCTTCCGCCGTAGGCATCCGTTCGCCGGTTGGTGTGCGGGTGCAGGAATTGTTCGGGCAGGAAACCGTGGGCACCGTGTATCTCCACCCCATCAAAACCGGCCTCCATTGCCTTGACCGCCCCCTGAATGTGCTCGTCGATCAGTCTCCGGACGTCGGCGGCGGAAGCCTCCACGGGCTTGCTGATCGGCAGATGTATCTCGCCCGGCGTGCGCACCAGTCCGTCGGCTGTCACTACCGATGGCGCTATCAGCGGCATTTGGCCCTCGTTATTCAGGTAATGCCCAATGCGGCCCGCATGCACGAGCTGCATAAAAATCCGTCCGCCCCGCACATGCACCTCGTCGGCGACGCGTTTCCAGCCGTCGGTCTGCGCCTGGTTGTAAATTCCGGGGGTACCCATGTAGCCGATCCCGTTCGGTGCCACGGCGGTATTGTCCGTAATGATCAGGCCGGCGCCCGCCCGCTGCCCGAAATATACCGGCGCAGATGCTCCCGGCACGCCGTTTAATGCCCTGCGGCGGTTCATAGGCGCCATCACCACACGGTTAGGGAAGTCGTGCGTTGCTGTTATAAGTGGTGCCAATAGTTTTTTCTCCGTATTCATAATCACTTTTTTGAATACAAAACTATCCGCACCGCAAGCCCCCGAACAGTGACATTGCGTGGTTTTTTCGGTATTTTTACAGGTTATGAAACAAAAAATACTGCATCAGCCCTTTGAAGTCTACGTAGCCGACATGGATTGCTGGAACGAGCGGCCCCTGATCTACCACTTCTTCGAGATCGTCCGGATCATGGACGGTACCGGCACGCGCGAGACTAACCGGAACCGCTTCCCCTACCGCCCGGGCAGTATATTCCTCTTCACGCCGCTCGATTGCCGCGGGTTCGACGTCGAAACGCCTACGCGGTTCTGCTCCATCCGTTTTTCAGAAGTGTTTTTGTCTGAATATAAAAACGACCAGGACAAGGAGCGGGTAACGGCGTGGCTGAAACAGCTGGAAACGATTTTTGCCCATCATAACCGTTTTGAAGAGTTGCTGATCCGCCATGAAGGCGACTGCAAAATGATCGCGTCGCTGATCTCGCACCTGATCAGTGAATACGAACAGCGCCAAACGGGCCATGAGGACAATCTGCGGCATCTGGTCACGCTGATTCTCAATGTGATCACACGCAATGTGCACGGCGGCCGCACCGCCGACGGCCCGGGTGCGAAGGAAGCGCTTATCAACCAGCTGCTCCTGCATATCCAAAGGCACATTGCCGACCCCGAAAAGCTACGTGTGGACTACCTCGCGGAGCAATTCAACCTTTCTCCCAATTATGTAGGCGAATATTTCCGGAAGTTCACAGGCGAAAGCCTGCAAAGCTACGTGACCTCCTCGCGCAT
Organism: uncultured Dyadobacter sp.; assembly: GCA_966211825.1. Lineage (GTDB taxonomy): Bacteria > Bacteroidota > Bacteroidia > Cytophagales > Spirosomataceae > Dyadobacter. The sequence goes on from CBIHPQ010000231.1 coordinate 10,110, forward strand.
CAAACTGGTGGAACAAAGGCTCACCCAAAGCAGCCTGACGATCAGCGAAATAGCCGCCGAGCTCGGTTATACCGATGAAAGCCATCTCAGCCGCCAGTTCCGCAAACACCACGGCACCAGCCCAACGACATTCAGAAAAGGCCTTGTGATAGCAGCCTGACAACTTAATGGATGCCGTTCGATGCAAACTCGCGCGGCGTCATGCTATACAGGTCGCGGAAGCATTTGGCAAAATAGGAAAGGTTATCAAAACCCACCGCATAGGCCGCTTCCGATACCGAAACGCCCGCAGAGAGCAGGTTGGCAGCCTTTTTCAACCGGTAGGTACGGATGAGTTCCACCGCCGAAATATCCGTGAGCGTTTTAAGTTTCCGGTTCAGGCTGCTGTTGCTCATGCCTATCTCGCGGATCAGTTCAGTTACCCCAAAGTCCGGATCATCGAGGTGATTGTCGAGGATATGATGCAGCTTAGCCAGAAACGGATCCGTGGTTTCGGCGGGTTCGGCAGGCAACGGAGCCGCCGTCGCGAACCCGGCCCGCAGGCGCTCGTACAGGCGCGCCTGCCTGTCGAGCAGGTTACGTATGCGCAGGCGCAGCTCGGGCAGGTGAAAAGGCTTGGTAATGTAATCGTCCGCGCCCAGTTCGAGCCCTTCCACCCTGCTTTCGAGCG
>CBIHPQ010000232.1:0-10710 GCA_966211825.1 uncultured Dyadobacter sp.
GGCCGATTTTGTAAAAAAAGAAAGCCTGCCGCAGCCGGCATGGGATGCGTTCCTGTCGCGCTCGACGGTCCACGAGATGTATTTCGACTATGTTATCAGGGATACCGTCTTATAAACCTTTTCACTCACCTCAGAACCCTTTTTTATCATGGCTGAAACCAGCGACGCTACTTTTGAACGTATCGCATTGACGATTTCCGGCGGCGGCTACCGGGCCGCTGCCTACGGGTTGGGAACGCTCAACCTGCTGCATTTACTGGGTGTTCTCGAAAATGTGCATATGCTCTCGACGATCTCGGGCGGCACCATTACCGGCGCATTTTATGCGGCCCGCAGGAAACAGGGGCAGTCGATGGACATTATTTACGACGATTTTTACAAAATACTGGGCCGCGACGAGGTCCTTGAACGCTCAATTGCGAAATGGGGGGAAGCGGCGGATACGCCCGGTGCGAACTACAAGCTGATCCGCGCCTTTGCCGACACCTACCATGAACAATTCTATGGAAAGGATCGCTTCGATCTTTTCTGGCAGGCGGATGCGCCCGGTGCGCCTTTTCATTTGCAATCGGTGATTTTCAGTGCCACCGAACTGAATACAGGCACGGCATTCCGGTTCCAGCATGCGAGCCACCTTCCGGAGCAGGTGAAAGAGAACGGCCGGTTTTTCGACAGCTATTACATCGGTAACGGCAATATCACCATCCCGCGCGACCGGGCACGCCAGATCCGGCTGGCCGATATCGTCGCGTCGTCGTCGTGCTTTCCGGTAGGTTTCGAGCCGCTCGTATTGCCCGATGATTTCTTTCCCAAGGACGATCCGGCCCTGATTTTCAAGACATCCACCGGGACCGTCGTGCCTGTGGAGCGGCTGGGTGTTATTGATGGCGGCGTGTATGATAACCAGGGTATCGAAGCCATCGTGACGGCCAATAACCGCAATGCAGCCTATATCGAAAGCATTGAAAATGCGGTTTACGACCCGTCGCTCAATCCTTCTACCTTGCTGATGATCGCGGACGTTGCCAGTGCGCAAACGGAAATTTACACGCCGCCCGGACCGGGGCCGGCAGCCGGGAGGGAAAAGCCCATCGGGCGAATCGGCAGGACTATGGGCCTGATTTCCATCCTGTGCCTGGTCGCCGCGGTGGTATTTACGTTTGTACAGCTCGGCGCGCGCAGCGGCGGCAACTTCTTCTTTGGTTTCCTGGCCGGCATCGCGTTGACGGTGTCTGCGCTGCTGTTTGGTGTGCAAAAGATCTGGAATAAAGTAACCGGGCAGATCGAAGACCTGGAACCGCGCATTTACAGCTTGGGAATGCCCGTGTTTTTAAAATTCACTTTCTCGCAATGGGGCTACCTGTTGAAAGTGAGGGTTATGACGGCGGTGAACCTCTTGCTCTCCGTTTTTTTGCGGCGGGTGCGTTCGCTTAATTACGGGCTGGTGTTCGCGGATGACAACTTCCGGCCGAAAGCCGTTATTACCGGTATTCTGAGCGGGATACTTCGCAATGCAGACCGGCGGGCCGACCGCAATACTTTGCTTGCCCAGAGCAAGGAATTTATTCCGGTTATCAAAACGGCCAGTGAAATGGGCACGACGCTCTGGTGGCTCAAAGACCGTTACAGAATGGACGCGATCATTGCCAGCGCCGAAATTACATTGACCTACCGCATTCTCGTTTATTTTGAAAACAGCGCAAAGACGCAGACAGGCCCTCGGTCGCCCAAAGACCAGCAGGTGTTGGAAAGGGCGCGGCTGATCTGGCAGGCTTTCCTTTTGTCACAGGACGGCAACCGCCCTGAAACCCACTTGCCCGGATTCAAATTACATCCCTCGATGGCCGCAGCAATTGCCACGCCTGGTGCTACTCCTCCCGAAAAACTGATTGCGCTCGCACGCCAGCAGGAGTCCAAAGCATAGCTTACCATATACTCAATATCCATCTAACTTGGCATCCCGTTATGAAAACATCGCCCAACTACTTCTCCGCTGTACTCAGCGTGTCTGTTTTTTTCCTTCTCGCACTGGCTTTTTCCTGCACCGATCACGACGTGCCCGTTAACCTGCCCGAATCCGAATGTACAGCCGTAGACGGATCGCCGCGGCTTTATCCCTGCGAGTTTGTGATTGAAAGCATTACATTTTTGGGAAAGGACGGGGCCGATCTCGGCATGGTCACAGGTTCTTTGCAAAATATTTCCCTGTCGCGGTTTCTGGCTAAATCCAATACGAATACCGGAAGCGTTGCGGGCACAAATGGTGCGGCTAAATTCGATCTGAGAATGCGGATCAAAAGGGTGGCCAGCCCTTCATTCCCGGTTGCAGTGGGTTACCTGCTCGGCTACACCCACAATGGGGCGGGGAAGATGATCCTGCACACGCCGTCATTTCCGGGCGATACTTATGGTGAACGCACGAAAATCGGTTCGCCGCTGACGCTCGATATGCCGATCGGGGATAGCCGGGAAGTGACTTTTGAACAAACTTTCCCTTATGAGCTGATCAATACCGGTCCCAGCGGCGTCAAACCATCCGCTTTTTTTGCCTTCACATCCTATTTCGTCGATAATGACGTCACTACCCTTCAATTCAACCGCCTGGTGCCTCCCTATTTTTATGTGGGAAGTGTCGTGGAGGATTACTACGAAAAGCTGGGCATCCGCATTATCGACTAGCCGCATCAGCTTTTAACCAGCCGCCAATCCTTCGGCGATACCCCGAAACGGGTTTTGAAAACGGTCGAAAAATAGCTCTGTGAAGTAAAACCGGTCTGATCGGCGATTTCAGCGACGGTCAGATCGGGATTGCGGAGTAATATGCAGGCCTTTTCCAGGCGGAGGTTCAGAATAAGGTCGTTGGTACCACCGCCGAGCAATGCTTTGGTTTTTCGGAAGAGCTGCACGCGCGACAGGCCCATTTCCTTCCCGATGGATTCCACGGTAAGGGTAGGGTCGTCCAGTCGAGAAACAATAATTGCACGTAGCTCATTCACAAACTTCTTGTCGAGGCGCGATAGCCCCGTCTCGCCGTCGGCCATGTTACGGCCTACCTGATTTGATAATAGCAACTGTCTGTTAGCCAGCAGGCTACGGATGCTTTCTTGTAAAAATTGCGGACTGAATGGCTTCGTCATGTACAGGTCGGCACGCGCCTGCATACCTTCTATCTGCTGCTCGGGCGTATTTTTGGCCGTGAGCAGGATAACGGGAATGTGCGACGTACGCATATCGGCTTTCAGGGCGGAGGTGATCTGCAGGCCATCCATGCCGGGGAGCATCACGTCGCAGACGATCAGGTCGGGCACGGTATCAAAGCATTGGTCGAGGCCGGCCTTGCCGTCGGTTGCGGTAATGACCTAGTACTGGTTTTGCAACAGACCGGTCATGAAACCGAGCAGGTCTTCATTGTCTTCGATCAGCACCAGGGCAGGCAGGTCCTGGCGCTCTGTTGCACCGGTTTGGGCTTCCGTTTCCGGGCTTGTGGCCGTCCAGGCAATGGATTTTTCGATCGTGTCGGTTCCCGGCTCGGCGATGTCTTCGGGCTGGAAATGTGCTTTTCCGAGCGGTAGTGTCACGGTAAAGGTCGCGCCTTCGCCCTTTTTTCCATCAGCGGTGATAGTGCCCTGGTGCAGTTCGACAAACTCGCGGGAGAGCGGCAAACCGAGCCCGGTACCTTTGATTGAATTTTTTCCCTGGTAAAACATTTCAAATGCCCCGGCAATATCCGCATCACTCAGCCCGGAGCCATTATCCTGCACTTTAAGGGTGACCTCGCCGGCGGTATGGGTAAGGTGAATGTAAATATGGCCCCAGTCGGAGGTAAACTTGAATGCATTCGAGAGCAGATTGAACAGAACCTTGTCCATCATATCCCTGTCGAACCACACATTCAGTTCATTCAGGGGGGTAATGAGGCGGAAATCGATCCTGCGCTTTTTGGCTACCTGCTCAAAGGGCAGCATCAACTCGCGGATGAAAGAAACGATGTCGTTTTCAGCCGCCAGCAAGCGGATCTTGCCGCTCTCGATCTTCCGGAAATCCATCAGCTGATTTACCAGCCATAGCAGCCTCGTCGCATTCTTTTGTACCAATGAAAGGTTCTTCCGCACGGCGGGACTTTCATTTTTCTGCCTCAAAAGCTCTTCCACCGGCGCCAGTATCAGCGTCAGCGGCGTCCTGAATTCGTGGGAAATGTTGGTAAAAAACCTGAATTTCGATTCGGTAGCCTCCTGCGCTTTCTCGGCAATATCCTGAATGCGGTTCCGCTGGATGAGGATCTCCGTGTTTTTGGAATTCAATTCCCGGTTGATCTTCTTGTTCTCGATCAGCGAATACAATGCGACCGAGCCAAGGATGATCGATACGATAAATAGCACGGTCATGACGTACAACAGGCCGCGCTGGGTCTGGTATATTTCCAGCTGCTCGTCGATCCGCGCCTGCTGCCGCTCGATGTCGTTCTGCTGGGAGATCATCTTATCGGTCTGCATCTTGATCATCCGCACATTCGACGAATCGATAATGGCCGTTTGCAGCAGGTTTTCCTTTTGGTAAGGCTGTTTTTGCAAAATATTCATTGCTACTCTTGCCGCTTCCTCGCCGCCCGTGGGGTAAAGTGCCGTGGCGGTAATGTGGCCGTCATACACCATCTGAATGTCCCCAAACTGCCCGGGCAACCCATCGACGCCGATCACGCGGATCTTGCGTTCCGGGAAGATTTCGTTGCAAACTTCACGCGCGCCCATCGCCATCACCTCGTTCTGGGCGAAGATCAGGTCGAGGTCGGGGAAGCGGGGGAGTGTCTTACGCAGTTCCTTTTTGGCAATATCCTTTTCCCACTGGCCATTCAATGTAGCCACGCGCTCAATGCCCGGCCGCGTTGCGAGCGCGTCCACGAGGCCGCGGTGGCGGTCGGAGGCAGGTGAGGAGCGGGGCAAGCCCGTAATTTCGATCATTTTACCCCTGCCGCCGAGCAAAGTAGCGGCATATTCGCCCACGGTTTTGCCTACCTGATAGTTGTCCCCGCCGACATAGGCTGTAAAGTAGGGCGAAGAGGTCCGCCTGTCGACCACTACGACCGGAATGCCTTTTTTGTAAGCCTTTTCAATCACCGGCGTAAGCGGGTCCGATTCGTTGGGAGAGACAATGAGCAACTGAATGCCGCTTTGGAGCAATTCCTCGATCTGCTTCACCTGCACCCCGCTATTGGCATGCGCATCCTTGAAAATCAGTTTCGTATTGTTGTGGAATGCCAGTTCGCGCTGCATGCCGTCGAGCATAGCACGCCTCCATTCATCGTCGCCTGTACATTGGGAGAACCCGATCACATAATGCGCTCCCTGTTTTTCAGCACAGCCGGCAGAAAACAGCAACAGCAGGAAAGCGATCAGCGCGGGTCTCATAGATGATTTGTATTTCAAATATAATACAAAATAAAGCGGCTTCCCGGAACGTGAATCCGCCCCGGAAAGCCGCACTGGCAGCTACTCGATCGACGGTTTCAGGGAGCTGTACTGCAAATCTTCCAGCTGGATTCCCTTTAATGATTTGATAGTCAGGTTGCTCATCGGGCTATCTGCAAAGAAAATGTCAGTCATGACCGTCAGCCCGCCGTCGGCGAAAAGCTCCACGGAAGCCACGTCGGCGACGAGCGTCCATGCGATCTTGCTGTCTTTCGATAGTCGCGGAGCCGTATGTTTTTGCCCGAAACCTGCTTCAAAATCCGTCTTGCCCGATTTGGAGCGGTCGATGTAATATTGGTTGCTGGCCTTGTCGAAGCCGATCAGCAGCTCATTGCCTTCCTTGTTGGAAAGTACCAGCTCAAAATCGTCGGCAGCAGCCGTTTTCAGGTCAAGCCGGAACAGGCCGGAGGCATTACCACCCTTCGGCGCAAGATCCACCGGCGCTTTCACGGTCAGGTTCTTTTTGGAATAACCTTCCCCTTTAATAGCATCCAGTTCCTTTGCCGGTACCGAGGTGAGGTACAGTTCCTTACCCACGGCTTTCAAACCCAGTTCCCTGGAAATGGTGTTGGCGCTGCGCCACGGGTCGGTAGGGACCTGGTTCGCATATTGCCAGTTGCTCATCCAGCCCATCAGCAGGGAGCGGTTGCCGGTGTTCGAGAAAGTCACGGCGGCGTAGTTGTCGGCGCCCCAGTCGAGCCATTTGGTTTCTTTGGAATACGCATTAAATGTTTTGCCATCGAAATCGCCCAGGAAATACTGCCCTGCCGAGCCCTTGTTAGGCCCGCCGGGGTTGATGTTCACGATCAGCAACCACACCTGCTTGCCCTCGTGCATGAGCGGGAGCAGGTCCGGGCATTCCCACACGCCCCCGTGCGCACCCGCGTCGGCCCCGAACTCGCTTTCCTTCGACCATTTTTTGAGGTCGGGCGAGGAATAGAAAGTAATGCGGTCTTTGGTAGCGAGCGTCATGACCCACTTTTTCTGAGGCTCGTACCAGCGCACTTTCGGGTCGCGGAAATCGGTGATACCGGGGTTAGGCAGTACCGGGTTGCCGCTGTATTTGGTCCAGGTTGCACCGTCGTCGAGGCTGTATGCAATGCTCTGGTACTCGTGGCGACCGGTTTTCTGTTTTTCCAAAACCGGGTTATGGTGCGTAAAAATGGCTACCAACGGCGTTTTGCCATCTTTGCCAAAGCCAGAGGTGTTGTTCACATCGGCCACGGCGCTGCCGGAGAAAATGTAGCCGAGGCTATCAGGGTAGAGCGCAATCGGCTGTTCTTTCCAATGCACCATATCCTTGCTCGTAGCGTGGCCCCAATGCATCGGGCCCCATACTTTCGCCTCGGGATAATATTGGTAAAACAAATGGTAGGTGCCATTATGGAACACCATACCGTTCGGGTCGTTCATCCAATGCGCCTTCGGTGTGAAGTGGAACTGGGGACGGTACTTTTCAGGGGTTTCCTGGGCTTGGACGAATGGCGCGAAAAGGAGTGCGGCTAGTATTGTGAGTTGTTTTTTCATGTATCGTTTTTTATCTGTTATGATGATGTGTCACCCTGAGCGCAGTCGAAGGGCATGTGCGACGTAACTGTACGGACTGTCTTCGACTTCGCTCAGACTGACATTGGTACCAAAGTGACACTTTGGGCGGTTGATATAATCCTTAATCTAATTAATAACCCGGATTTTGTACATAAAGCCCCTTGGTAAAGCTGATCTCCCGCTGCGGAATGGGTAAATATTCATCCCGACCCGCTGTGAATTTGGCGGTCGCCAGGAAAGGCCGTCTCACTTTTTCTTTTTCAATATACGCATTCAAAGTCTGCTCCGCGATACCCCAGCGCACGAGGTCGAAGAAACGCGGACTTTCCGTTGCGAATTCCAGCCTTCTTTCCCAGCGCAGCGCCTTTCTGGCATAATCCTGCGTCCAGCCCGAAGCGGAATATTCTTTGATATTGTATTTCGAAGGCAACGTGCCGTCCGTCTTTTTCAACCGACCGGTGCTCGCAGCGGCCCGTTTGCGGAGCTGGTTAATGAGCGGCAATGCAAGGGTATGCTGCCCGAGTTCGATGTAAGCTTCGGCCTGCATCAGCAACACATCGTCGTAGCGGATGATATCGATGTTTTTGGAGGTACCGATAAATGGCCCTTCCTTGTGGTACGACGCGCTGGTAGCAAGCTGTTGTTCTTTCATGGTATGGAAAAAACCATACACACCCGGGTCGCGTACCCAGCTGTTGCTGAACGGCTTGGTAGCGTCATATTTGTAGGGGTGGCCGTCGATGCCGATGGTATGGTCCACACGCGGGTCGACGGTTTCGGTCTTGAAATCCACATTTTTATCATTGAATGTCTCAAATAGCGGCAACCCGTTTGCATCGGTGCGGTAAGCGTTGGCCAGGTTCTGGCTCGGCTGGTGGAAACCGCAGCAGCCGTATTGCGGCGCGCCGTGCGGGTAATTCAGGCCGGTCACGTAGCTGAGGCGGCCGACCGCCGTCCCGTCGTTGATCGAATACTGGATCGCGAAGACCGATTCGGGGCCGTTTTCGGTTTCGGCGATGAAATTCTCGGCGAAATCGGGTTGCAGGCCGTATTGGCCGGAGGCGATCACCAGCTGGGTGAGGGTTACCACTTCCTGCAAACGGTTTTTATTAATGCCCGTCACTTTATGGTTCGCATCCTGCTCGTAAGCCTGAAAAAGGCGCAATTTGGCCAGATAAGCAGCTGCCGACAGCTTGTTCGCCCGGCCGAGCTGAGCCTGTTTTTGAGGCAGGTTATCCACCGCAAACTGGAAGTCTTCGCCAATTTTGTTCCAAAGTTCGTCATTCGTGTATTTTACATTCGACTCTTTCAGGATATCGTCGCTGGAAAGCTTTTCATCGATATAAGGCACATTCTTGAACAGCATTTTGAGCATAAAATGCGAGTGACCGCGCAGGAAACGCATTTCGGCCATGCGGGTAGCGCGAAGGGGAAACTGCGCGTCGGTCAATGCATTGAGGCTTATGAGGGCCGCATTGGCGCGGGAAATGGCTTTGTAAAAATTCTCCCACGTGAAGGGGTGCATCAGCCCGAGGTCGGGGCGGGTGAGGTTGTAATGTTCGTAAAAATCGATTTCCGCCACATCGGAAACACCGCCGCCGCCCTTGTAGGCATCATCGGAACGCACGCTGCCGTACACCCACATGCTCGTCATCGGGCCCACCATATCATCATTGCCGATCCCGGCATAGGCCGCCGTCACGAGCGATTCCGCGGCTTCCGCCGATTTGACATTTTCCGACGACAGCAGCCCCTGCGGCTGGTAGTCCAGGAAATCATTACAGGAGGTATTGACCAGCAACGTGCCGCCGATGATCAGTCCGAATAGGTATTTGCTTTTCATAACAATGCTTGTTCAGGGTTAGAAAGAAATGTTCAAACCAAATGTGAATGTCCTAGGGATCGGGATGGTGTTCACGTCCGTCCGCTCAGGGTCGGGGCCGGTAAACTGCTTTGATTTGATCAAAAACAGGTTTTCGGCCATTACATACATCCGCACACGTTGCAGTTTGATCTTCTGGATCAGCTCGGGATTCAGCGCGTAGCCCAGCTGGATGTTACGCAGTTTGAAATAGGAAGTATTGACATTGAAATAATCCGAAGTACGGGTCTCGTTGTTGGCGTCCGAGAGCGACAATGCCGGGATCTTGGAACCGGTATTGGCCGGCGACCATGCATCGAATACGCCCGGGCCCACATTCTCGCGGCCGCGGATGAAGTTGTTATAGAATGTGTAAATATCGAAACCCTTCCTGCCTGCAATGCCCGAGCCGAAAATGGCGAGGTCGAACGATTTATAGAATGCCTCCACTTTCAAATTGTATTCGAATGCAGGCAATGTGGTGCCGAAAAACACGCGGTCGAGGTCGTCGATGCGGTTGTCGCCATTCGTATCCACGTAACGGATGCGTCCGGGGCCTGCGCCCACCTGTGCGGGAGCGGCGTCTACTTCGGCCTGGTTCTGAAAGAGGCCATTCGTTTTATAGCCAAACAAATCGAATTGCGAATGACCGAGGATCGTCTGGATCGCGTTGCCCGGGTAGGCGGCGCGGACTTCTTCGGGCAGGGCGGTGATCTTGTCGCGGAAGCGGCTTACACCAGCCATGATATTGTAGGTAAAATCGCCTTTCGGACGGGCATAGTAGCCGGCCGAAAACTCAAAACCCCGGTTGGATTTGGCCGCGCCATTCAGTACACGCAGCTGCCCTTCACCCACAGCGGAAGCTACCGGCGGGGTGATCAGAATGTCGCTGGTTTTGCGGGTGAAATAATCGAACGAACCCTGGATCATGCCGTCGAAAAGCCCGAAATCGAGCCCGAAGTTAGCTTCATCGGTGGTTTCCCATTTCAAATTCGGGTTAGCGCCCTGGATGGACACGAAGCCCGACGGCAGGTTGCCCGTGTTAGCACCATTTAGGTCATAGGCCGTACCAATGTTGTAAAACTGGTCGAAAAAGCCATTATGGCCGTTCGGGAATTGCGATTGTCGCGCGCCGTATCGCGTATCGTACAGCCCGAAGCGGGCGAGGTCGCCGATCTCCTGGTTCCCAACCCTGCCGACCCCGGCCCGCAGTTTCAGATTGCTTATTTTGGTTACACCTTTGAAAAACTGCTCCTTATCGATGCGCCAGCCCACCGATGCGGCCGGGAAAATACCGTACGCATTCTCGGAACCGAAGCGCGAGGAGCCGTCGCGACGGATGGTAATGGCCGCCAGGTAACGGTCCGAAAAGCCGTAATCGATGCGGGCGAACTGCGAAAGCAGCCTGCTGCCCGAGCCCGAGCCGGTTACATTGGTGTTGCCCGTGCCTGCATTGAGTACAAAATATTCTTTCGTTTGCACGGCGAAACCTTCTTTGCGCGCTATTTCAAAATCGGAGTCGTTTTTGATGGCTTCCACACCCGCCAGGAACTTGAAATGGTTGTTGCCCAAATCCAGGTTATACCGCGCCGTGTTGGACCAGGTAATGCTCAGATAGCGGTTCTGGTCGATCGTCAGGCTGTTGTTGGCCCGGCCGAATGAGCCTTCTTCAAAGGATTGTTCGATGTTTTTGAAACGGAAAGCGGCATTATCCGCGCCGAGGCTGGTTTTCAGGAAGAAGTTTTTAAATGGCTGGATTTCCACAAACACATTGCCAAAAAGCGTCAGCCGGTGCGCATTGTCCCATTTGTTGATCTCCTGCATGTGGAGGGGGTT
>CBIHPQ010000233.1:0-10637 GCA_966211825.1 uncultured Dyadobacter sp.
TTTTGTGACAAACATCTCTTGTTACACCTTTTTCCAAAATCATGAAGACCTCTGCATTCTTCGCCCTGGCACTGATGACCTTCTCGGGTGTTGCGGCTCAAAAGAAACCCGCGCCCGACAAGCGTGGCCCTGAACAGCGACCCAACATTATCCTGATCATGGTCGACGACCTGGGCTACTCCGACATCGGCGCTTACGGTTCCGAAATCAAAACCCCCAATATCGATCAGCTCGCGGGCGAGGGTATCCGCTTTCGCGAGTTTTACAACAACTCCATTTGTGCCCCCACGCGTGCATCGCTCATTACGGGCCAGTACCCGCATAAGGCAGGGGTGGGGTATTTTAATGTAAACCTGGGCCTGCCCGCCTACCAGGGTTATCTCAATAAAGAGTCGCTTACTTTCGGTGAAGTTTTGCGCAATGCCGGTTACAGCACGTTGCTGAGCGGCAAATGGCACGTCGGTAATGATAGCATTGCATGGCCAAACCAGCGCGGTTTCGATCGTTTTTATGGGTTTATCAATGGCGCCAGCAATTATTATGATCTCGGCAAATACGGCAAAGGCCCGGCAGTAGAGCTCGTGGAAAACAACAAGCGCATTAACCTGCCGCCTGACAAATACCTGACCGACGAAATCACCGACCACGCACTCGGCTTCCTCGACGAGCAGAGCAAAACCGCCAAGCCGTTCTTTCTGTACCTGGCCTACAATGCGCCGCACTGGCCGCTGCAAGCGCCCGAATCAGATATTGCGAAATACAAAGGCCGGTACAGCATCGGCTGGGATTCGCTGCGCAGGGAACGGATCGAACGTCAGAAAACGCTGGGAATTACCGACCCTAAACAAGCCATAGCTGTTCGCGACAAGGATGTAACGCCTTGGGATAATGTGCCCTACGACGAAAAATTGCTTTGGGAAAGAAAAATGGAGATCTACGCGGCGATGGTCGACCGGGTGGACCAGAACATCGGCAAGCTCCGCGAGAAACTGAAAGCGCTTGGGAAGAACGACAACACATTGATCGTCTTCATTTCCGACAATGGCGCGCAGGGCGGTTACGCGGGCGCATCCCCGCGCAGGCCGCAGCGCAACACCGGCCCGGCAGGCACGGCGGGTTCCTATGTGTACCAGGACCAGCCCTGGGCTTACGTCTCGAACACGCCGCATGCCGCTTACAAAAACAATATGCATGAAGGTGGTATCAGCGCGCCGTTTATTGCCTGGTTCCCCAAGCAGATCAAAGGCGGCCAGATCGTAAAAGGTACCGGCCACCTTATCGACCTTGCGCCGACGTTCTACGATCTCGCCAAGGCCACTTACCCGGCCGCGGATAAGGGCATCAACCCGCTTCCAGGCAAAAGCCTTGTGCCGGTGCTGACGGGCAAGTTGAGCGAGGTAGACCGCGGTGGCGAGCCGATCTTCTGGGAACGCGCCGGTAACCGGGCCGTCAGAAAGGGCAAATGGAAGATTGTATCGACTTATCCTGCCTACAAATGGGAGCTTTACGACCTGGAAACCGATCGTGGCGAAACGACCGATGTAGCCTCGGCGAACCCGAATGTCGTAGACCAGCTTTCTGCCGATTATTTCCGCTGGGCAGAAAAAACGGGCGTTGTGGATTATGAGAAAATTAAACCCGCGAACCCGATCGGAGCTCCGGCCGAAAGACCCAAACGCACGCCGCCAACTTTTTGAAAACACGCTAGGTCGATAGTGCAAATCTCCTGATTTGCACACACTATTCGCAGGCCTCCGGCCGGTCTTAATGCAAACAAATATTGCGGTAAGGACCGGCTGGAGGCCTGCGAATAACTAGTTACGAAGGTGGACCTCCACGCGACTTACGCCATTTGCACTCACTCCGTGGGCGCGTAGCCGAAATGCTTCTTGAATGCATACCCGAAATGCGACAGGTTTTCGAAACCGACTTCGAGGTATACTTCCGAAGGCCGACGTTTCTTTTCGCGGATGAGGTAATGCGCCAGATCGAGCCGCTTGCCGGTGAGCCATTTTTGCGGGGTCGTCTGGAAGGTCTTTTTGAAATCCCGTTTGAAAGTCGTGAGGCTGCGGCCGGTCATGTAGCCAAACTTGTCGATGGGCAGGTTGTACATGAAATGCTGCTCCATGAAATCGACGAGATTGACCTTGCCAGGTTCTGCAAAATTGGCCAGCACCTGGTCGATATCCGGCGAGATCGTCCGCAGAATGGTAACCGCCTCCTCTATTTTAATGGCCGCCAGCGCCTCGGGTAATGGGTCTTTCAAATCGAAATAGGGGATGAGCGACGCCAGGCAGCTTTGCAGTAGCGGGTGTTTGTCAAAAGTTCGGAACCTCGGCCTTGGTACCGGTTTCACCTCCACTTTATTTTTGGCATAATAATCTTCCAGCCGTTTCGGCGAGAGGTGCATTACCACCGACTGATGTGGTAATCCATCCTTTGGGTAATTGATCACTGTCACCAGCTCATGCCTCGGAAAGAAAAGCGTATCCCCGGCACCAAACCGGTGCGTCTGGCCTCCTTGCACGATTTTCGTTTCCCCCGAAATAAACCACACAAGCAAATGCTCCTCGAAAAGCACGTCGCTTTTGTGAAAATGCTCGGTATAGCCGGATAGTTTCAGTTCTGGATGAATATAATGCGCCTCGTGTGCCACTGGTTAGTTCGTTTCAAAAATTACGCCTGTCATTTCTTCGCTCAGCGCCCATAGCCGCCGTGCATTTTCGGGATCGATGGAATAGGGTTGCACCCCACGCAATGTCAGCGGCTCGTCGTAGCGGTGTTCGATGTTGCCGTTATCGATTGCTGCAACTTCTGCATTTTCGCAATATAATCCGCCTAAACCTTCCAATTGCGGACTGGTAGCACACCAAACAGTGGTGGCCGCGCCTTGCGGAATGGTTTTCAGCTTCTGAGCCACTTCCGGGTAAAGGTTTCCGTCCGCATCGTGCGTGCCCATTTGCTGAAACAGGGCCATAGGCGCCTCGCGGCCGAGATCTGTTCCGTTTACAGAGCCTGGATGCAGCGAAAATGCGCGCACGCCAAATGCCTCGCCCAGCCGGTCGAGCTCCACTGCAAACAGGTTATTGGCCGTTTTCGATTGCCCGTAACCTGCCAACGTTTCGTATTCCCTGCGTTCAAAATTAGGATCTTCGAAATGGAAGGGTGCAATATGATGACCAAATGAAGAAACGCTGATAACCCTCGCATGGCCCGCCCGTTTCAATGCCGGCCAAAGCCGCGCCGTAAGCTGGAAATGCCCCAGATGATTGGTGGCCAACTGCGATTCGTACCCGCGGGCGTCGCGTTGCAGCGGCACCCACATTATGCCTGCATTGTTGACTAATATATCCAGCGGCCGGCCGGTTTCCAAGAATTTCCGGGCAAAACCGTCGACCGAGGCCGGGTCCATCAGGTCCAGGGTCCTGACGGTCGTATTGGGTATACCTGCGAGGTTGCGCGTGGCCTTGCCCAGGTCTCGTGCGGGGACGATCACCTGCGCGCCGGCCTCTGCAAAAGTTTTGACCGTTTCCAGCCCGATCCCGGCATATCCGCCGGTGACGATGATGGTTTTTCCCGTTAGATCAATGCCGGCGATCACATCTTGAGCGGTGGAAAAGGCGTTGAAGCCGGAGCCGATGGGTTGCTGTGCATGTCCCTGGCGAGTGTTGGTTGTTGCTGAATGTTCCATAAAGTCTGATTGTTTTGATGAAACAAAATTAGCCTGGCCCGCTCTGAGGGGTTTTGTTTTAAAGTCCGATTTTATTTGTTTTAAAGGCCATCCCCGGTGTTGCCGGAAAGCCCGGGCAACAAAACCGTCCGCTATGCCTTTTGCAGCGGGTAATTTTGTTATTTTGGCATCGATATCCACGATCTACTGGCACCTGATGAAACCGAAATTTGTAAGTATTAGTGATGAAATAATCGAAAGGATCAAATCCGGCGAGTTGCAGCCCGGCGATAAGGTCCCTTCGGAAAATGATCTCATCAAAAACTACAAGGTGAGCAATACAACGGCGCGGAAAAGCCTGCTGGAAATCGAAAACCAGGGCTGGGCGCGCCGCATTAAGGGTAAGGGGACGTTTGTGCTGAACCGGACGGTGGGCCATCACCTCATTCGTACGTTGGGCTCTATTAACGCCACGCGCCGCGGATTCCACGAAAGCCTGATCGCCGAAGGGTTCGAGCCGCATAATGTGGTGCTCGAAAAGACGGTGCTCGATGATGGTATCTCGTCGGAAATAGGGGGGAAGCATTTCATTATGGACGGCCCCGTGCTGAAAATCCACCAGTTGCGGTATGCCGACGACGAGATTATCAAGGACGAGGTCAAATACATTTCGCTCGCGCTCTGTCCTAAGATCAACCGCATGCCGACGGAGATTTCGTATTTCAAGGTTTACGAAAATACCTACCACCTCCGCATCGACGAGGTGAAGCAGACATTGAGCACGGAAATTGTGCAGCCCGGCTCGGAAATGGATAATTTTGAATTGACCGCGCCCACGCCAATGTTTATTCTCGACAGCGCGGTGATCTGCCCCGACAGCCAGGTAGTAGAAATCGAGCGGTCGTTTTACCGTGGCGACAAGTACAAATTCGCCATCAGCGCCAACCCCGACTACCAGAATGCCTGATTTAAAAACGCATTGCTAGCTGGTAACTTCTACGGGCGCCGCTATTTCCCCGGGATGCTCGAATAGTGGTCTAAGTCTCGGGATCAGCCATATAAACGCCACGAAAGCGAGCGGATAAAGCAGCCCGGAAGCGATCCAGAGCGGTTTGTAGGAGTATTCCTGCACGATTTTCCCGATCATCGGGTTGAGGATCAGGCTCGATAATGCCCCCGCAGTGCCCGAGAGGCCCACGACGGTGGAGGTAGCCCCAGGCCCGAAAACATCCGAAATGGCGGTAATGTAATTGGTGATCCAGCACCCGTGCGCGAACATGTAAAGCGTCATCAGTGCCACGGCTACCGTTACGGACGAAGTGTATTCCGTCAGCGGAACGGCGAGCGTCAATGCGGCGGCACAACCCATTACGATTTTGCGGGCACGGTCGGTGCTTACCTCCTTTCTTATGAGCTGGTCGGAGAACAGGCCGCCGAGGATATTTGAAACGCCCAACGCCAGAAAGGGTATCCAGAAAAGTTGTCCTATTTGCTCGAAAGGTACATTTCGAGCTTCGCTGAGGTATTTAGGGATCCAGAACATCATGAAATACATCACCGGGTCGAGCATGAAGCGCATCATGATAAAAACCCAGGTTTCGCGCTGCCTTAGAATGGTCGCGAACGGCATTTTAAAGGTCTCCCGGGAGACGGTGGCGACAGTGTCACGTCGCCAGGGAATGAGCAGCCAGACGACCACCCATACAATGCCGATCAGCCCGGGCAGTACAAACCCCGCCCTCCATCCATAAACATTTGATAGCCAGATCGTGAGCGGTGGGGCGATCACGGCGCCAATGGCTGACCCGCCGATGGCGATGCCGTTCGCAAATGCCCGGTCTTTTTTGTCGAACCATTCATAAACCGTCTTGGCAGCGCCCGGGAAACAGGCACCTTCGCCCATTCCGAGGAAAAAACGGAAGGCAAGCAGTTGCGGGAGGCTCGTCATTACGCCATGCAGCGCGTTGGCAACCGACCATACGCCCACGGCAATCCCAAGGCCCTTTTTGGCTCCGATCCGGTCGATCAGCCAGCCGCCGACGGTAAACATCAGTGCGTAACTCAGTAAAAAACTGGTGTTTACCCAGCCATATTCCACATCGCTGAACCCGAATTCCTTCTGAATGCGGATCACCGCAATGGACAGTACCTGCCGGTCCAGAAAGCTCAGCCCGGTGGCGATGAAGACCAGGAAAACGACCCACCAGCGGATGTAGTTTTTCTTCATGATAACTTAACGCACTAACTTAATTTTTGTCAAAAATAAAGTGGCAAAATGCAAAATACAAGGGTTTTTAGAATTTTTTCAAAAGCCCGGGACGACCGTCGGTAGATTTGCTGGCAAGATGCTTCTGTTTATTCCAATATCAATGTTCAAAATGATCCTTTCCATTATCAAGCGAGCTGCGCTGTTATGTTCGCTGACTCTCCCGATGAGCGGCGTTATGCTCGCGCAGAACGCTGTACAGGCGCTGAAAACCGACATTCCACTGGACTCGATCCGGCTTAGCGACCCGTTTATCCTCGCCGATAAGCCTTCACAAACCTATTATATGACCGGCACCGGCGGCAAGCTCTGGAAAAGCAAGGACCTGAAAAAATGGACCGGCCCGTTCACGATCGCGCAAACCGATCCTAAATCATGGATGGGGCCGACGCCGATGATCTGGGCGGCCGAGCTGCATGCATACCAGGGGAAATACTATTATTTCGCGACTTTCACCAACAAAGCCATCAAACTCGGCGAAGGGCTGGAACGCCGGGCATCCCACGTGCTTGTGAGCGACCGTCCGGAAGGTCCGTATGTGCCCATGAAGGACTCGACCTATCTTCCGGCCGATAAACTAACCCTGGACGCCACACTCTGGACGGATACCGACGGCAAGCCTTATATGATTTTTTGCCATGAATGGCTTCAAAACGGCAACGGGACCGTCGAGAAAATCCAATTGAAACCGGATTTCAGCGGTACAACCGGTTCCCCGAAACTGCTGTTCCTGGCCAGTGACTCGCCGTGGAGCCGCGAGAAAAACAAGGACGGCACCGACCGTCCCAACAAGGTGACCGACGGCCCGTGGCTCTTCCGCACGAAAACCGGGAAGCTGGGCATGCTCTGGACGAGCTGGATTTATGACGTCTACACGCAGGGTGTGGCCTATTCGCAAAGCGGCACGCTCGACGGCCCGTGGATCCAGGAAAAGGACCCGATCACTCCGCCCAATTTCGGCCACGGCATGCTGTTCCGGACATTCGACGGCAAACTGCTAATGTCCATACACAGCCACCGGAGCGTAAACGGCCGCACCATGCGTTTCCCGAAATTGTTCGAAGTGGATGATTCGGGTGATAAATTGGTGGTAGGTAAGCAGTTATCAGACGGAAGATAATCGTCTTGTCGCCGCCTGGTAATTAGATTCACCAGCGGATATTGAGGTGGATAAATTGGGTTTTTCATCCCAGATCCACTTCGTATGCTTGCAGTTATCACTATCCTGGTCGGCATTGCAATAGGCCTCTTATTCGTGCGCGCCGGAAGGCGGAATAGCATCGCTTACAGAAAAAAGGTCGCGCCGCCTGGTCAGGGATATTCTGTAAACGACCACCCGTGCGCTTTTGGGCGGCCGGCGAAGCCTGATAAACATCCGGGCACGGATATTGACATAACACCTCCTAAAAACGAGGAATGATATGGCAACAGCTAAAAAGAAGGGAAAAAGCAAGCGGAATAAGCTTGGGGTGAAGAATTCACTTGTCAATAATATCAATGCGCGCAAAAAGAAGGGCACGTCGAGGCCGAAGCGCAAAAAGACGGTCAGTAAAAAGGCATATGCGAAAATGAAAAAGAATTGGGGCAGGAAGCGAGGCTAGGTCGCGCCGACCGCAGGTTTCGACCGGTCGCCGAAGGCAAGTAATACCGCTATCAACCCAAACACAAAAAAGCACAGCACCAGCGGAAACACCCCGCGGACCATCAGGTAGCTCGCCACCGACCCGAGCGATGCACCCACAAAAAAGAAACACGTGCCATAAATCGCCGAAGCCATCCCTGCCACATTACCCATCGGTTCGAGGGCTAATGCACTGCTATTGGGCTCCACTGCCAGGTTAATGGCAAGCATCAGTGTAACTGCAATGAAAAACAAAGGCATCTGTGGCGGATCGCCGGATGCCCACGTAAATGCGAGCAGTACCGCACCGATGGCGGTGTAGATCACCAGAAGCCATTTAATGGTCCGCCGGGCGCCGAAAAGGGACGACAGTCGCGAGTTAAGCAATGCACAAAGCGACATCGTGGCGCCCATACCTGCGAAAATCCAGGCAAACAGCTCCGGTTTGCCGTAAATCCCGCCTACAATGTGTTCGGAGCTCGATACGTACGAGCTCAGGGCCGTGAAAAGCAAAGTTGTGACCGTCGTATACCGCAGGAATGTGCGGTTGCCGATCACCCGCACGATAGAGCGCCATACATGTGTGCGGCTGAGCGGCGTGCGTTGTGCGGGTGGAAGCGACTCTTCCAGCCGCAGCGACCACAGGAACACCGCTACCGCAAATAATGGTGGCGCCAGAAAAACCATTTTCCAAGATCCTACCGACATAATGGCCAGCCCCAAAAACGGGGCTATAACGGGAGTGAACAGAAAAATCGTAAAGATCAGGGACAAGATCCGCGCCATTTCGTCGCCTACGAACCGGTCGCGGACGCCTGCGATGGTGGTCATAAACACCGCGGAAGCACCCATTCCGGCGAAAAATCGGGCGGCGAGCATGGTGGGCAGGTCGGGGGCCACTGCTGCGATAATGCCGCCGATAATGTAGAGCGGAAACCCGACCCGCAGGATAGCGAGGCGGCCGTAACGGTCGGAGAGGGCGCCGAAGAAGATTTGTGCAACCTGGCCCATGAAAAAGAACGAAATGATCCGGGCCGTCTCGGTAGAGTCGGCGCTGAGACCGAAATGCCGCCGCACTTCAGCGAATGCGGGGAGCATGATATCAATGCCCAGGGCGGTGAGCGTCATGGTGCAGGCCGAAAGGGCGATGAATTCGGCGGGTTTCATTTTCATGGTGGAAATGTTTCCGGCAAAATTACCGGGTTGCAAGCGCGCATCTGGTGTGCAAAATAGACTTTCTCGAGGGGCAATCCGGACAAATTTCCTCAGAACCCCTGCGCCGGCTCGGTTTGTATTAAATAGATAAGTAATTGTAAAAATATTATTGTCTTTAATATAGACAATAAATAAACTTCTTCTTTACATTTGTCTTAGTCCAAGTCGGGAAGGTCGCTTTCCGAACCGGGCGATTTCATTTCTTCAACTTAAAACATATTGACTATGAGAAGGATTAGCTCTATTCTGATGATCTTGTTCCTGGGCGCGGTATGCACGAGCATCGCGCAAACCACAGCTCCTGCCGACTTTTTTGCCGGAAAATGGGAGATTACGGTCTTGGGTACACCTAACGGCGACGCCAAGCTCGTTGCCGACCTCGCGCGGACGGACGGCAAGCTTACCGGACAGATCACGAACGCGACCGATCCCAGCGCAGAGAAAATTGCCATTACCAGTATTGAGGAAGCGACCGACAAGATCACCATCGGCTTTTCCGCCCAGGGTTACGACGTTACGCTCGACCTTTCGAAAGTTGACGATGACAACCTGAAAGGCAACATGATGAGCATGTTCGACGCAACCGCTAAAAGGGTAAAATAGTGCGGCTGGGGGATGGACCATGAGTATGACCATGGTCCTGGTCTGTCCCTTCGTTACCTGCGGCCCGTGGATAGGCTGTCAACCCATCAACACCTGAAACTGCATCATTGTGCGGAAAACGGGTTGGCCGGAGTTGCTTTGAAAACCGTCTCCATTGAATTTATATACCTGGTAACGATCTGTAAAAACGCCGTTTCCGGCGTAGTCGAAGCTGTCGATGTCGGCGACGCGGTAGCCTCTGCCGTTCACGAAAACCTTGCTGTGATCTTTATAGAATGAGGTTTTCTCCCACTTTCCAATGTATCTGAAATGGCCTGCGTCTTCGGAAATCACCTGGTTGTCGAAGTAGACACGGTGACTGTCCTTGCTGAGGCGCTCGTCGAGGCATTTGAAATTTTTGGCATCGGCGGAAATCTGATGGCAGGCTTTGAAAACATTACGGTCGTCGCGGCCGAGATCGGGCCCCAGTATCTGAAAATGGACCGGATTGGCTCCCGGAATGCATTTCCCCTGGAAATATACATTTTCGAAATCGCGGGCATAAAGCGATGGTACCGACTGCCTGACCTGCCCGGCGGTTAATATCTGGAAGGTCCTGGCATGTGCATCGGCGATCAGCGATTTGCTACCATCGATTTCGGTGTAGTAAACCAGCTTGTTATCGATCTGGTAAACGTCGAACGAGGGCGACGGCGCAAAAGATTCGGTGGCAGGGCGGAGCAGGAACAGGGTTGCGACTACGAGGGTCAGGCATACACTGGCTATCAGGAACAGGATCAGCATAACGGTATAGGATGAGGTTGAGTGTGATAAGAATTATTTTTCATGGCGTTGGCAATAGAGCCGCAAAAGTGCGTATCGGGAGAAGCAACGTCCAGTTTTAATGATGCAACGGTAACTATCGACTATTTACCGGTTAATCACCGATTTTTCGGCACTTTCAAAAAGCTCATTTCGGCCATTCTGAGGCAGTTGCGGGTTTTTACCGATAAATAAATCAGATAGTACAGTTGTATAGAATTGACGTATTTGGGTTTCAGATTCGCCCATATTAGACGCGGGTCGTCAATGAAATCCTGTAAGCAGTGATGTTTTCCTTAAAAAAGCTGGTCTGTCAATTTGCCCTGGTTGGTCTCTGGTTATTCGGCGGGGATCTCAGAGCGCAGACATTGTTCCAAAACATCAGATGGCAGGACGGTCTCAGCGCAAAGCAGGTAAGGTGTTTATACAAAGATTCTTCCGGCTTTTTGTGGATCGGTACG
>CBIHPQ010000234.1:0-10609 GCA_966211825.1 uncultured Dyadobacter sp.
ATGAGCTAGCGATACGGTACTTTCAATGACTGAATGATTGAATGACTGAATGACCGAATATTTTCGATTCAATCATTCAATCATTCAATCATTCAATCATTCAGTCATTCAATCATTCAAAATTACCTGAACACCGCATTCCCAAACAGCACTTTCCCCTTCTCCAACATGGCCCGGAAGACAGGATCGTCCATAAGGTAGATCACCTGGCCGCGGCCGATCTCCTGGGTGCCGATAATGAGTGTGTTTTTTAATCTGCCGGCCATTTTCGTGCCTACAAATCCGGCTTTGTAGTTATCCTCTTTCAGATAGCCCACATTCCAGCCGTCTTTGAGATAATCGCGTTCGTAGGCGTCACGTACGATGGTGAAATACTCGTCGCCGCACCCGAATGCGAGCGGGTGGGTGCGGTCCATCGTGATCTGGTACATGCTGCCCGGCGAAGAGTCGCTTGCATCCTCGCGTTGCTGCTCGCCGAATTTCCGGAAAGTGTCGTCGTCCCTTCGTTTTTCAGAGAATTTTTTGGTTAATCCAAAACCCGCTTTGTTCACAAATGAATCGGTGGCATGCTCCATGGCGACCAGCTTACCGCCATTTTTGATCCAGCCCTGAATGGCTTCGAGTTGCTTGTCGGGGATCAAATCTCCGTAGCGGCCGTTGGGCATGATCAGGACGTCGATCTCGTTCCACGGCAAGGAGGCGATTTTAGCGACGCTGGCGATCGTTACGGGGTATTTGACCTGTTGTTCGAAATAATGCCAGATAGCGCCAAATGCGGTAGCAGAAACGCCATCGCCGGCCAGTACCACTACCTTCGGCGCTTTGAGCGCAACCACGTTGTCATTCCCGAAATCGGGCCCGGTACTCACAAAACCGGTTTTGACCGGCGTGAGCTTTACCAAGTGTTTGCTGGCAAGCGATGTCATGAGCTTATCGAATGCAATGCGCTCGTTTCCTTTCCGGGTGATAATCAATGTGCCCGCTGAGTAGTTGGTATTGTCCATTTCAAACGGCGTGTTCGAGGTTTTGACGAGCACGCCGTTTTTCAATAATTCTGCTAAAAACGCCGCGTCCTGGCCGTTGGACCAGCTTGCCAGATAGGCATAGGGCGGCGTTGCGGGTATTACATTGTCGATCGCGGCAGCCTGAATGGATGCCGGGGTTAGTTTATCTTTCAAGCCATAGGCCTTCAACCCGAAAATATACGCCAGTCCCCAGCTTGTAACATCATAGGTGACAGAATCTTCCAGGGCAGGTTTTGGGTCAAAAAGAATGCGCAGGAGGTTGGATTTAGGCTGGTATGCGCTGATCAGCAGGTCGTTTTCTTCAATCCGGAATGGCTGTTCCGTAGCCGAGGTAAGCTCGGTCCCTTTTACCTGTGACGATTTACCCGCCGACCCATATTTGAAACCCTGGCGGTCGAGCCAGTTACTGAATGAGCGGAGGTTGCCGCCATGTCCGGCCTTTACCACATAGGTTTTGAAACTGCCTGTCGGCGCGCTGGCCGCATCCTGATGGAATTTAACAAACTCCGTCACGACCTTCTCTTTCTGGGACATTACCGCCTCTAATGTTGCCAAAGTAGTAGCATAATGATGCGCAATGCGACTGTTGAGCGTCAGCGTATCATGCTCGTTCACGCGTTCGAGCGCAAGGCCTGCGCGCCCGCCCCCGCCTTGCTCGTACGTAACGCCGATTGCCCCGTTCGCAGTAGGCCAGGTGTCGCCATAGCTGGGATAAAACAGGTCGTAATCGTTCCGCGTGAAGTACGCCCAGTTGTTTTTATCAAAATACCTCCGGCAATATTCGCCGATCAGCTCGTTGAACTGCCGTTGCCAGGCCGTAACGTCCTTGTTGTAGGGTTTCGCGGCCGGCGGGAAGTAATAGCTTCGTGCAGGACTCATTTCGTGGAAATCAGCGTGGAAATGCGGCATCCATTGGTTGTACAATGCCACGCGCTCCTGCGTCTCCTTCTGTGTTTGCCAGGCCCAGTCGCGGTTCAGGTCGAAAAGGTAATGATTGAAACGTCCGCCGGGCCAGGGTTCGTCGTGTTCCAATGCAAACGGGGTCGCATCGGGCGTCGCATTACCCACCCGGTTGTACCATTGCGTGTAGCGCTCATAACCGTCGGGGTTAATGCACGGGTCGATGAGGATCACCATGTTTTTAAGGAAATCCTGCGTGAGCGCATTGCCTTTGTTGAGCAACTCATAGATCACCTTCATGCTCGTGTTGGCTGAAACAGCCTCATTACCATGCACATTATAGCTCAGCCAAACGATCGGTGGAACGCTGCTGTCGGCTTTGCCCGGGAGCAGGCCAAGGCTTTTGAGATGGTTTGTCCGGATCGTTTCGAGCTTCGCAATGTTTTCAGGTGACGATACGAAAGCCAGCGTCAGCGGTCGTCCCTCGTTTGTCGAACCATACTGGATAAGCTTCACCCGGTCTGGGTTTTGGGCGGCCATCGATTTGAAATAGTCGACGATCAGATGGTGATATGCAAACCTGGAACCGAGCGGGTACCCCAGGAACTGATCCGGCGTCTGGTTTTGTGCAAATGCGGTTTGAATGGAAAGCAAAAAGAAGAGGAAACGGATCAGTCTGGTCATACGAGGGAGACAGCGTAAGTAGGTAAACCCAAAGTTAGAAAGTTACCTGAATACCAAACACGGGCAGCATGATAAAAAAGTTTTAGCTAAATGGCATTGAAAATGAGTTAACTAAAAATTAATTGATTTTTATTTTCACCGTGGTGTTGCTTTTTTAAATCTGACCCTGCATCTTTGCACCACGTTTTCGGAACAGGGAAACGAAAAGTGAAAGAAAGTAGTTGAAAAACGCACGAAGTAGGAGACCAGTCGGCCCATTCGTCTAGCGGTTAGGACACGACCCTTTCACGGTTGAAACAGGGGTTCGATTCCCCTATGGGTCACAAAACCGTGCAAAGTAAGCACTTTCAATCCTTTACAGTTGAAGAAAAGTCTGCCTCTAAAAGGCAGACTTTCTTTTTTTTAGCCCCTTCCAACTCCGCCTGCTAACAGGTATACTAACAGTTCTTTTTCGGTTACTAACAGTTTAACCATAGGGCGAGTACCAATTATTATTACCCCTATGAATTTTTACTATCAGACCATGATCGTTAATGTAACCTATTTCCAGCGAGGTAAGGAATCTGCGGCGCCAGACAAGCCATGCGTGATCTACGCCGTGATTGACGTAGATGGAAGGAAAAGTTTGCCATTTAGCACCAAACTCAAAGTACCGGTAAAATACTGGATGACTGAAGGAGATAAGAAGGAGAAAATCAAACCATCGACTAAGGAGTTTCCCGTAAGCGAGTCATATGCTTACGCTTCAAAGGTCAACGAACATCTGCATAGTATTAGGAAGTACGCTGACGAAGCCCGTGGTGTATTGCAAGCCATGGATATGGTTGTGACTGCGGAAGCCATAAAAGAGCTCATTGTTAGTCCTAAGCCACTTCGTCCCCACAAGACGATTATTGAGGTTATCGACGAGCTAAGAGCAGACCTCCTTGAAAAGGGGCGACGCAAAGCGACAATGCTCACTTACAGAACCAGAAGAAAGAATATCAAAGCGTTTTTAACCGAAAGCCTGCTCTCCAAGTTAACAGTCGACCAGTTTCGTTTTCATCACTTTTCCAAGCTTCAATCTTGGATGACGAATCGGCTGGCGGAGAGCGGAGAACCACAGTGGGGCCGTAACACGATTAACAAACATCTTACATTGTTGAATCAGGCGCTTGATTTTGCAGTAAATATGGAGTACATAAAACATAATCCAGTTGGCGTAATGGGACTTGAATATGACCAATCAAAACCTCCGAGTTATTTGGAGGCAGACTGTAGAGCGAGGATCTACGGTTGTACTTTGAAAACGTTGTCAATCGAAAGAGATATAGCCGTCTTTCTTTATAATACGGGGCTGTCATACACAGACTACGAAAGCCTCCGGGATGATCATCTTATGAGGCTTCCTAGTGGTCAATGGTTCCTTAAGAAGCCGAGAGATAAATCGGACGTGTATTCGTTGATTCCGCTGCTTACCGAGGCGCAGGAAATTATCCAAAAGTATGGCAGCATTACGGAGCTTCCGAGACCGGACATAAGCGATCTCAATAAGTCACTAAAAGTTCTGGGTGAGGTATGTGAATCGCCTTTTTCATTGAGTACTTCGGTTTTTCGGGACACTTTTAGCAGCATGATGGAGAATGAGTACATGATTCCTGATAGGTTGCTCATGTTTATGATGGGACATACGAATCCAAGGCAGCTCCGATCTTATAGCCGCGTGCACCCTGCACGAATTTTGCATGAGCTCGACAAAAACAAGATTAAAATTCCTTTTAGCCTCGATACTTTTAAAGAGTTGGTAAAAGCCTCATGAAAAAAGCCCACTGGCCAGACCAGTGGGCTTTTTTCAATAATTCCAGGTAAGGCATTCGACTTTGGTTCGATTGGCCTTACGCCGCCCATCAACCGCGAGCGTTTTGACGTGATCCTGGGATTTCCAGCCATATTTCTCCCTATATTCCATCAGTAAATCCTCGGGGTAACTACTGAGTAAAAATTTCCCTTGCATATTCGCGCAAGCATCGAGAAGTGCTCGAAAGTCATCCTTTGAGTAACCAGCATAGTGTCCCTGATCAGCGCTGACGTATGGAGGATCCAAATAGAAGAATGCGTCAGGAGCATCGTAGGCCCGGATAACTTTTAGCACATCATAGCTCTCGATGGTTACCTTTTTCAGGCGCTCAGCATAAGCGTTTGTGAACCTATTCTTCTTATTGTAGGTACGGTATGCAGTTTTTCCACGGCGATCGTATCCAAATCCACCTCCAATTGTACTGGAAAAGCTCATGTTTGTCTGCGTCCACACTGACCATGCGCACTGAATCGGGTCTGTGATTTCATCTTTCTGGCTCACGTAAACCTGTTCCGAGCCCCGGTGCTGAGCGCGTGAATGGAATGTCTCGTCCACCAGACGATGAATTTCATCAAAATCATACTTCAAAACCTTGTAAAATGTCACTAATCGATTGTTGATGTCATTTACGACTTCGGCCGCACTAGGATCCTTTGCAAAAAAGATGGCACCACCACCAAAAAACGGCTCAATGTAGGTGTGGTGCTCTGGAATCAGCGGTAAGATGTGGCGTACCATATTTTGTTTGCCGCCATAATACGTAATCGGAGTTTTTAACTGAGTTTGGGAATTCATGGCTAATAGTTTTTTAGCAAATTGAACCGAAACCGCGATTTTATAAAAGGACGGAAAACCGTCAATTTTCAGCCGGAATTCCGTCATAAAAATGACGTATCTTTGTCTGTATTGCAGTGTCAGCAATTAAAAAACGAAGAGAAAATGCAAAACATCCAATTTAAAACCGGCAAAATGCTTGGGAGAAAGCATTTTGCCAAGATCGCCAGCAAGGGTGATCGCTGGAAAAGAAGGAATGTTCCGAACTACATTCGAAAATTCTTACTTGTTCCATATTACACTACGGAAGGAGATGATTGTGAGGAACTTCACATAATTCAGTATCCGTTAGGCGCTGGCGAAAAAGTACACTTTACTACATACGCCAGGTCCAAACTAAATGAAGAAACCACCTAAATTTTTAATAGCAAAAAATGAGGCCGCCCAGCCTGGTGCGGCTTTCGTTGTACATACTCAGGAACCTGCCTTTATTGGTGAAATTAAGCAGTTTGCAAGTCTACTAGAACGAGATGACTACATCGAGGAAAAACTAGAAGAAGATATAATTTCCATCACTCCGACTACCCTGTTAGTGGTAATCAAATATTTAGAATCGAATGACAGAATTAGGAACAGACCCTTTCTTGAGAAAAAAGTTGCACATTGGTTAATAGCAAATTTCCTTAATTCAGATGTTACAAAGCCAAGAGAATTAGGAAGTTAGAGGGTGACGTCGATCGGCGTTGTGAGATCATCCAATCTCTTTTTAAGTGTTTGAAAAGGAACAGTCAGGGTCAGTCTCAATTCCATCATTGATGAAATTGCCGTAAAGTAATCATTTTTCATCTCGTTACGAACGTGTTGTTTGTCTTCCCAAGTGTATTCTGATCGGGAGACCATTGGCTTGATATATGGAAAGGCTCCTTCGACTTCTGTTTCCTTATTTGTGAGTGCTTGCTTTATAATCTCAAATTGCTGTTTCGAAATTTGATCGGGAATATTGATTGCTCCACTTGTTCGGAGCCTACTTTTTAGCTCTTTAATAGCTTTCAGCATCTCTACGGGATCTTCTTTTAAAATACCGGCATCAAACAGTCCTCGATCAAGGAGGGCCATGTAAATCGCCAGCTCAGCACGTAATGCAGATTTTCTTTCGATTGTATGAAGCCGCTTTTGTAGATCCGTTTGCTGCTTAGCGACAATGTAAGACACTAGCACACCAATCGCCGCGATCAATATTGAGAGTAAAGTTTGAACTTCCGGGCTCATTTGTATAAGGTTGATTTACAGGCTGAAAGAGTATTATTTTCAAAAGTTGCACCTTTTCTACTTGAATTGCTATTCTAACTCGTTAAGAATGCGAGTGTTGAGTGAAAAATATTATTAATCGGTTGAATAAATCTCTCTTCCGAGCCCGCCCTTTGACATTTTGGAAATTTCCATTTTTTCAAAAATCGAATAGCTGGTGGGAAGAGAGGGGATTCTGATGCCCACCGGTACCCTCGGTCGGTCCCGTCGACTACGCGCCGTCGTTTCAAAGGAAGCTCATGTCGAAGCCGCCGTCGACGGGTCCGATGCCGCCCAGGCACCGCCACGCTGCGTAGTAGTCGACGGTGTCCGACAGGTGGGTCGCGCGCTCCTGGTCTCCATCCTTCTGCTCACTGCGCTTGTCCTTTTTGTAGTCTGGCAGCAGTGGGGCCTGCTGCATAGATACGATGGTGCTCTTGGCGTACACGGGATGGAAGCGCATGGTTAGCCCATCCTCCCTGGTCTCAGTCAGGATGCCCTGCATTAGCGTGTGTATCTCATCCTTTAATGGGTTGTAGGATAGTGGGCAAAGAACCACATCCCAGCCAGCCTTTATGAACACATCAGCAAACTCATCGAACAGGGTAATCCAGGTGCCATCGGATTTCTTCTTACTGCCTGCGCTGGCATTTAATCCGTTTCTGTCCCCTGTTAAATGAAGGGTCTTTTTATGGTGGCCTTCCAGACGTGCTAATAGCTCTACGGCTAGTGATTGTGACATCGACATGTCTGGCTCTACCTCCTTGACGAAGGCGTTCATCACGCAGTGTTGTGGCTGGCCACGATCTTGCCAAACTGTGCAGCTGGTGAAATGCGCGTTGAAATCGACCACGGCAATTACTTCCTGATAAGTAGAATAAAACGTTTCAAAATCGATGTCCTCATGCCGGTCCGAAAGTGCAGCATAAAATCCCTTCGGAATTTTGGTCAATCTTTTTCCCTGAACTTCGACGTCAAATTCCAGCCTGGTCAATTTCTTTTTCAGGTTGTCGACGTAGTTGCCCGGAAGAAAAACGAGATTGTCCTTTGTGGTGATCTGCGTAAAAAAATATCGATTAGGCTCTTCCTTCATCAGGTCTTCGATGTCAAACATCCATTCCCCACCCGAACCGTAAGGCGGGGAAGAAAATACCGAAATCAGCCAGTGCAGATTGGAATCGTACTTTCCTTTGTTGGCCCGGATGCGACCTTCCAGGATTTTCAGCCATTCACGTTTGAATAGCAGCGCTTCGTCCATGAAGGCAAAGTCGTCGTTTCGGCCACGGTGAATGTCGGCGTTCATCTTGTAGCCGCAAATTTCCATTACCCAGCCATTTGGGAATGTGATACAGTTTTCCCAGTTATCAGGCTCTTGCCACGGCCGGTCCCAATCTTCAGGTGGTTTTTTACCAACCACGTAATCGCCTGATTGGGTTTTTGAATTATACTCGACCAGGTCGAAGTATTCGCGCCATACCGATTTCACCCCCGGGAAAATGCTTCGTTGGAACTGGGTAACCGTCAAGCAGGCAAACTGCCCTTTTGCCTTGGGCAGTTCCTCCTTGCTCATCAGCATCAGCATGGCCATCGCAAAACTTTTCCCGGACCCGATGCCGCCGATCATGGCAGCGGTCTTGGTGCCTTCCGCGCCCAGTTCAAAATAAACGGCTTCCAGGAAGTCGCCCTGCTTGTCATTTACTTCAACCTCCTGGATCAGTTCGCTACTCGACTTCTTCATAGTGTGCTTCCTCAATAATTTCCTCAGAAATATTTTTCGAATTTTGGGCTAATGTTTTGCGCTTGATGACGATTTTGGTCGGTTTCTTCTTCTTGTCATCAGGGATTTTGCTGGTGTCGTAAGCGCCGTCGATAATCGCCGCCTCTTTCACTATCGCACGCCATTCCTTAACGAGGGCGGCCACTTCCTTCGAAGCGCCGCTTTCGGTGAGCAGCAGCATTAGGCGTTCTTCGTCGCTAAGGTCTTCGGTGTCCGGAACGTTGGCTATGGTCATAATCTTCGACATGATCATCTGGGCAGCTTTGCGGAATTGTTCGGCGTACATCATTTTGATACCGTCGCGGTTGCGTAGCTGCCTTA
This sequence comes from uncultured Dyadobacter sp., assembly GCA_966211825.1. Classification (GTDB taxonomy): domain Bacteria; phylum Bacteroidota; class Bacteroidia; order Cytophagales; family Spirosomataceae; genus Dyadobacter. The sequence continues at coordinate 8,606 of CBIHPQ010000234.1, forward strand.
AATCGGCAAAAACCTCGTACGACATGGCCAGCAGTTCACGCGCGCGGCGATCCTGAACTTTGAGGCGTGGGTCGTTTTTAGCGAGCTTGATTACATCGATATCGGAAAATCCATCGCGGAGCCAGCCGCGGATAACGTCGATTTTTTGGAAAGTTTCTTGCTGTTGGATGGAAAGTTCGGCCCCGGTCATCAAATGCTGCTGGTAGACGTCCATTTCCTCATAAACCTTTTCGAGGTATTTATTATGTTGTCGCATAGGTCAGCTGGGTTATCTGGGTTTTCAATTCAATTTTGAGAGCCTCCATTTTGGCTAGGTCTTCAGTCCAATGCTGAGCTTTTTTGTGTTCAGGCGTGGTTTCAAGCTTCCTTTTGGTTTTGCTGATGTTGGTGTTCAGCAATGCCAGCTCGACTTTCATTTCAGAAATCCTGCCCATATTTTCGGGGTTGGCTGCAATTACCTGTTTGGGTAGATCGTCTTCGACCGCCCTTCCGGTTTTTTTATAGTAGTTGATTTTCTTGATGACTTGGCGCCATTGCTCACGAGTCTGCACGATCTTAGCAATGACCGGCCTGACACCTTCCACGTCTGCATCGGCATACTCAGCCAGGGTGTTAGAAAGAAGAGCTACTTCGCGGTGCAGGTCGTTGGCCTGCACCCAAAGTAGCTCTACGTAGGTATGCTCGGACGCAGAAACGGCAATTACGCCGGGGTTTCCGCTTGGTTTGCGGGCTGCGGTGTCGTCTCTGTCACCGGCTGCTGCTCCTGACCCTGCTGGGTCGATGGCTCCGGCTGGGCGGACTGTGTTGCCGGAGCCGACGTTTCCACTTTCTCCGTTCCGGCCGGTTTCTGTGATGCTGGTTTGGCTGCTGTCACTTTCGGTGCCGCCGCTGGTTTTGGCGCTTCCGGCTTTGGTTTGTGATCCGCTTCGTCCTCGTGGGACGGCCCAGCCGTTTTTTTTTCGGGATCAAGTGCAAGTTCGTAGGCTTCGGTGGCTGCTTTGAGGATTGCGACGTTGTCGTCTGACGGGTTTGTTTTCGCCCTGAGCTCAGCGAGCTTCATGGTGGATTTGAGTTGCTTGATATCCATTGTTTGTGTGGAATACGGTTAAATTAGGATTGTGACTGTGGGTTATGCCTGGATCTGCTCCGTCTGCTTCCCTTTCGTTGCAGGCAATTCTACCACACGGCTGTCTCCACGGGTTTTCATGGCGGCCAGTTCATCCTGACTGAGATCTTCGGGCCTTTTCGTATTGCCGTTGATCCAAATGGTAAGGTCTTTGTCTTCGGTTTGAAATTTTAACATGATGGTGAAAATGTACCCCTCTGACCGGTGCCAGAGGGGTTGGTGAGAGAATGTTTAAGCGGCCAGAACTGTGACGTCCAGGGTGATGGTTGGAGCCAATGGGAAGATTGGCACCTGCAAACCGTCCTGTTTGGCCGTGAAGGTTACTTCTTTACGAGCGGTACCTTTTTCAGGAAGTACACCTTTGGTTTCGAACATCATCGGGATGTACTTCTGGCCAATCCAGTAAAGTTTGTCGTCGTTACCTTGGACGACAACGTTCACTGGCGCTTCGTAGAGCAAGGTCATCAGTTTCACGATGTCTTTGTCGTAACCGATCACCTTAAATTCAATGGACTGGGTGAAGCCCGCGCCGAGCTTCATTTCAGTGTCAAACTTGGTGGTGTCGTACCATGCTTCCACTTCGACAAACTTTTTGCCGGTTACGTATGGAATGGGCCCAGCAAATTCACCGGTAGTTTTTGCGATATCATACGTCAAAAACTCTGATTGCAGATCCTCGGTAAGGATCAGGTACAACCGCTTTGCTCCACCCATGGTTGGCTGCTGGCATTTACGTCTCAAACCGGCCAGAGCTGTACAGTAAGCGCCCGAACCTTCCGGAGGGATCGTGAAGTTGGTGAACCTTTCAACAAGGAACGTCACCAGTGAGGCGGTTGCGAAACCTGCCAGAGGGTTGCCACCAGTGATAACCGTTACGA
>CBIHPQ010000235.1:0-10583 GCA_966211825.1 uncultured Dyadobacter sp.
TTTCAAAAATTAGCAGAAACTATTGTAAATGCTGCTAATCGCATCAGAATCCTTCTGTCGGTTCTGCTTTTTTCTTCTTTTCTTCCGCTTGGGAGGGTGCCGCCTTCTTCTTCGCAGTTTTCACGAGCTTCGCTTTCTTCAAGGCAGGCTGATAGAAATCATCAAAGCGGTTAACAAACATATCCTTCTCTTCAGTTCCAATGCTAACCAAAGTCATGTCCTTGGATTTCACGTTCTTAGACTTCGCGACGATCTCGTCATTGAAATCAAGCAGGGAAGAAACGACGCCTAATTCGCCTTGTTTCAGATCGAAATAATACCATACATCGGGCGAAGCTTCCAGGTAAAGACTGAACTCGTCGCCTTCCACACCGCGGCGTAGTTCCAGCACGCCGGTCATTTGCGCATTGATATTATTGCGCCCGAAATGCGACACGCCGATCGGCCCCTGCGAGTAATACGCGTTATGTACGGGCGACCAATGCAAATTCACGTTCGAGAGTACCAGCGGCATATCCAGGGCCGGCGAAGCTTCAAATATCGGCTTATAACCTCCGGCGGTCAGTTTAATGTAGGCATCAGTCGCTTTCGGACCGATGAGCGCGGAAAGTTTACGGTTCAGCTGGTCGGCATCATCGTCGGCGGCAGTACTGTTGGACTCGGCGAGGTTGGTTTCCACAATTTTAGCGGCGAGTGTCGGCGCTATCGGCGTCAATGCAGGTGCGTTGAAGAGCAGCATCGTGTTGAAACGGAATTTAGAACTATCCACTTGCACTTCTGCGCTACCCACCGTTTGCAGCCAGTTCGCTTGCATCAGTTTGAAAGGACCTGCGAATGTCGCGAGCCCGGTTTTGTCGTCAAATGTTAATGCACTTCCTTCGTCGATAAGGCCATCCGCACCGGGCGGTGGATTGACACGGAATGCTTTGGCGTCCTCGTCGTAGCTCAGGTTACCTTGTGACTGGTAAATATCCTCATCGCCATCCGAATCCTTGGGCGACAGGAAGCTCATGTACATGCCTTTGGCCTCATTGTAATGCAAGCCCACGGAAAGCGGGATTTCGTGCTCGTTTTTGAGGTCCTTGTTGATCTTAATGGAAACAGATTCTCCCGGAGAGTCCTGATACAGGATCCACGAGCTCTGGAAATCCTTCCGGAATTTGATCACCGGCTTCACAAAACCATCGAGTTTCAAGGACGGCTCGTAAGCGACGAGGTTAATGGCGCCTTTGTATTGAATGCGGGGCGAAAGGAACAGGTTCTCAGTTTCCTTAATGTCTGCACGGGCCGTGGTGTAGTATTTCACGCCCGCCACCGGTTTGTCTTTGGCCTTTCGCTTGCTTTCCTCGCCCGCGCCTACCTCTACGAGCTCGAAATTCTGCATTTTAATGTTAAATGTATCCTTCCGGGCAGTAATGTACTGGTAGGTGGCCGAGCCTTCGAAATGGTTACGCGAATCGATGCGGATGTCGGCGTCACGCAGGTGGTGGGAAACATTCAGGGTATCGATCTCGATGCGGGCCTTTTTCAGCGGCACGATCTTTCCTTTGCTGTCCACGGCCACCATGCCGCCATCGGGGATGATTTTCAGGTCGGCTGTCTGAATGTAAGGCACGCCTTTAATGTTCAGTGTCACCTTTTGAATATCATAAATTGCCTCCGAACCATTAAACGTCAGCCCCTCCTGATCCGGGTCGGTGGAGGTGTACGACGACGTTTCGCCCAGCCCTTTCATCAGGATCGTTTTCTTGGTCATATCCCATTTGGCGCTTCCGATGAGCGTTTGGTAAGAGGCTGTCGGAATCTGCATACCGGAAGAGTCATTGCCAAAGCCCGATTCATCGGTTACGAAATTGGCGATACCGGTTTTGAAGTTAAAATCTACATTGACATTGTTCCCCGTCAGCAGTTTTTTAGTCGACTTCACATCCGCGCTATTGATCGCAAAAGCCGATTTGTTGGCCAGGAAACCATCTTTATTGAACTTGATCTCAGGCGAAGAAAGCTCGGAATCGGCCCTTTTCAATTTACCGTTACCATATAAACCCGTCGAGCGCAGCAGCAGGCTTCCTTCCAGGTTGGTGGTCCCCTGGTGGAATGCGAACGACTTGCCCGTGGTGTTGATGAGCATGCTGTCGGTATTAGGGTACCATTTCAATGCATAATCTTTCAATACAACGGCCGGGAAGTAGCCTTTGCCGATCGTAGCTTCCTTGATACTCGCCACATCACCGGTTGCCATCAGTGAGTCAGAGGTAAGCACGATTTCTTTCGCGGTCATGGAGGCCGATAGGTATTTCAAAATGGCCTTTGAATGCAAACCACTGTTATCCATTGTCAGCGTGTCGGTAAACTTGGCCAATGCTTTCCCTTCATACAATTTCATGTCCGTAACCGGCGGTTTATAGTCGAAACCGAGAGAGTTGTCGGGCATGCTTTTCAAAATCGTCTGAATGGGCGGGATAATGCCGTTGGAATTAAATGTACCCTCGAAAATCACGTCGCGCTGATCCAACCCGTCCATATCGATCTTGGGAATCTTGAAAAACACTTCCCGCGGATAGAGCAGCGTCCCCCGCTCCGGCTGATCGAAGTAGACGAGCATACCATCGGGAACGACGAGCCTTGGGGACTTTTTAATGCCTTTTTGAATACCCGACTTGTTTTTCGGGTCGCTAAGGTAGAACGTCCCGCCTTTTTCATATTTCACGTGCCCGCCGACTTCGCCTTTCTGCCCTTTGGCAAACTTGTCGCGGGGCGTAAAAGTGATCGAATCAGAAGGGGCCACATTGACAAAGAACTGGTTATAATCGAATTTGATGTTTTGCCCGCGGAACTGATAGTTGGACGCTACCATCTGGCCATTCAGGGTGAAATTCCGGTTTTTGCCAATAATGAGTTTCTTGTCGGAAGGAACAGCATATATTTTCAGTGAATCGCTGACGACGAACCTCGAAACGCCCAGTACCGTCAGCATGGTGTCGGGCAGGTAAATCGTCGCATTCGCGACTTCATCATTTGCCGCAAACTGGCCGCTCACCTGGAAATTGTCATAATCGGCCTTATCCACATTGGCTAGCACGTACATGACGCCCTTTTTGGCCAATGCGTATTCATCAGTTTCCTTGTTATAAATGAAATAATCTTCCAGCGCGAGCCTTTGCAGCGCATTGCGGATGACCGTCGGGTTCTGCTTGAACTTCGTCGCCAGATCTTCGGCTAGGAATGAGGACTTTTTGGTCGTCTGGACATAATTCGCGGCCATGATCAGCGGCTGGAAGCCATACTCCTTATTGATTTCCCTGAACCGTTCTTTTTTGAAATAATCGAAGGATTCCAGACGGACCGGAACCTCCGTTTTGCCATTAATCCGGAGAAATTCCACCTTATCCGACGGGAAACGCCAACGCATGGCCTGAGACCAGATATTCATTTTGTGGTAGGAATCGCGGTAAGGGAGCGGCCCGTAATCGGTTTTGTCCATGCGGCCGAGTCTTACCAGCCCTTCGTCATCATTATATTTAAATGTAACGCCGGGATGTATCAGCGAATCCCCGCCCAGCGGCATCGAATACAGCGCGAAATTTGCTGTAAAAACAGAATCTTTCAGGGCAAACCTCTTGCTACGGGCTGTAAATGCGGGTTTTTCCTGGTATTTAACTTTGATTGTCGAATACTTGTCGTTCAATGCAGAGCTGTACCGGTCCAGGCCGATGAGCGAATAGCCGCCCTGGTAGTCGATATTTTTGCGCACCTCTTTCAGTTTGGCATCAATATCATTCGAAACAAAGCGCGGATATTGTGCGGGCTGACCTTTGATGCGCTTCACACCCCGGTATTCCAGCGTTCCTTTGACGGGCGCCGCGAGGTAGTTGTCCGAATGCAGGGTACTGTTTTCGGCAAGTAGTTTGGGATGGTTTATATTAAAAGAATAAGCGTCGAGATCGGCGTAAATGCTTGAATCGCCTGCTGTTTGCCAGGTAAACTTACCGCTTTTACCCACAAACACCCCGTCGCGCAGGGAAACACTTCCATTAGCAGGCCCGAATACGACGGAATCACCACCCGCTACGATGGCAAACGTGGCGTTTTCAAGATCCATCAGCGGCCCGGCGATAACCGGCAGCGGGTTGGACTTTGGCGCAATCACCACGTTGGAATCCACCGGCGTGTCCCAGCCGTCGTTGGCGGTTTGGGTTTCTTTGGCTACGGTGGAGTCGGCTTTTGCGTCAAAGCGATATTTGAAATTCCCGCCGAGGAGGTAGAGCGTGTTGTAATTGCTCGCGTATAACTTATTGCTTTCCGTGATAGGCAGGTTGGTTTGCAGCACCTTCTGGAAGGTTTTGGCGTCGTATTTGTCGCCTGCATTTGCCGCAAGATCGAGGAAACCGTCAAGCTTTTCGGGCGATTTCTTCGCGAGTGCCTGCGTGTTCCGGATCAGCAGTGCCAGCAATGCGCCTGCTTTCTGGCCTTTCGCGACTTGTGTTTTGACAATCCCGATGAATTTCGTCTGCTGTTGCGCACTGATCCCCGACATCCAGACACTATCCAGCTGGGCCGTCGAACGGATGAATTGCGCGTTCCGGGTGCCGTCCATCATCTTCCGTAGCTGCGGCATGAACTGCGCGGGATCATCCGCGAGTTTGACACCCTGAGCGGTTGCATCTTTTCCGATAAATGTCAGCAGGTAAAGCAGTATAGCAAAGCGAAATATCTTCATGGGTTTGTAGCTGTCAGCTCTCAGCAATTAGCTAATGGACTATTTGATCTTTTCAAAAACAACGGTTGCCCATTGGTTCCGGGTATTGGACCTCAGTTTTTTCAAGCCGTTTTCTGCGGCACATTTTTCAATATTGGCCTGGTCGGTTTCGTAAAATCCGCTGGTAACAAGCCAGCCGCCGGGTTCCAGGTGTTTCACATAGGTCGGAATCTCCGCCAGCAGGATATTCCGGTTAATATTCGCCAAAACCCCTCCAAAAATTTTCTCATCCGGCACCCCCTGGATCGTTCCCTGGAAAACCTCCGAATCGGCAGGAAGGCTGTTCATCGCGAAATTCTCGCGGGTATTTTCGACCGCCCATTCGTCGATGTCGAAGCCCAGCAGGTGCGACGCGCCCAATTTATGCGCCAGGATCGCCAGGATTCCCGTCCCGCAGCCCACATCCATGATCGAAAGACGTTCATGAGGCAGGCTAAGTTGCTCGTTCATGACCAGCCATGTCGTTTCGTGATGGCCCGTGCCGAATGACATTTTGGGCTGGATCAGCAAATCATATTTAAAAGAGGGATCGGGCTCATGAAACGTCGCCCGCACGCGCACCTGGTCACTCACCTCGATCGGCTCGTAGCTTTTCTCCCACTCCTCGTTCCAGTTTCTTCTTTCTAACGATTTCCATGTTGCGGCTATTGTCGTTAAATCCAGGTATTTGGCCGTTAAATCATGGATGGCCTGTTCATTAAAATCGCCCTCCTGAATGTAGGCAAGCAATCCGTCGTCCGTCTCCACAAACGATTCAAACCCAGCCTCGCCCAGTTCCGCCATCAATATCTCCGAAAACTCGGGATCCACCTTCAAATCCAGTTCGATGTAATTCATTGTAATAGTTATTGGTAAAAAATTGGAAAGTGAAGGTGTTGAAAAATTTCAGGAATCAGGACGATTAATCCCGGTATTTTAAAATTCAATTTAAAATTAACGGTATTGTTTAAAGTAAAAAGCAATAAAAAGGCCCACTAACGCTGGTTAATGGGCTTGAAATATAAGTGGATGTCAGTTACGGCTTCCGCCTCTTCACAGCCAGATCATGCGCCGTGTCATAATACGATCGCAAATTCATCCAGTCAAAAACATCCGAAATGTTCTCGACGCGGTTGCGCTGCATGATGCGGTCGCGGCGTTGCATGCGTACGAATTTGAAGAGGATATCGGCCAGCTGGTCGGCGGCTTGCGAGAAGTTCTGGGATTTTCGGTTGATTACGTAAATGCCCCGGTTTTCGTAATCACGCATGATTTGCATGATGTAGTCCCCGAAGCCCGAGAGATCGCTGGTAACGGTAGGGACGCCCCGCACGACGCATTCCAGCGGCGTGTAGCCCCACGGCTCGTAGTAGCTCGGGAAGACGCCCAAATGGCAACCGCGCACGAATTGCCCGTAATCCAGACCAAACAATGGGTTGGTAGAGGAAATAAAATCAGGGTGGTACACGATTTTGACGCGGTCACGCTCGTTGTTGACCAGGTTCGCACGCTTGCAAAAATCGGTAATGCCGTCTTCCTCTTTCAGATCGTGCGTTACAAATGCCGGGAGTCTGTCGGTTTTCCAGCTCTGGATGGTCCTTCTCAGGCGCAGACGCCAGTATTCGTCTACAAACTCGTTCAGGTCGGGCATTTTATGGTCGGCACCCGAGGCAGTGGCCAGGAAAAGCTTTTCCCCGACCTCTTTCTCAATGGCCGTACAAGTTTCCTGCAACTCATTCAGTACGGCACGCGATTGCAGGACATCCGGGTTAACCGAAGTATAAGGTTGTTTGGTCACGATGAACATCACCACCGTCATATCCATATTGGCCTGCACCATTTTCCAGTTCAGGCGCGCCAGGGCTTCCAGCGTAAGGTCGTAACCCTTGTTGCTATATTCGTAGCGGCCCGAGGTGAAGAAATAGAGCGTTTTATCCAGATCGAACGAATAGCTGGGAAAGAAATGCCCCATTACAAACTCGTGAATGCGTTCCTTATGCTTTAAATGCAGGTTCTGGAACTCGTGGACGGCCTGGAACCGCACAACGTTGAGGCCGTTCGGCGTAACGAGGTCGGGCATGCGGCCGAGAAATACCTCGCATTCGCGGGCGGTAACATCGCTCACCGTCGTCAATACATGCGCATTAAGCGCAGCCTGGCGCTCGATCGAGCATTGCGCCACGATCCCGTAGTTTTTAGCTTCCAGCTCCCAGTCGAAGAACGGAAGTTTGTTGTAAAAACCCGATACATTCTGCGCCAGGTAACGGCCAAGCATGGTGGCGTGGGTAGTAAACGTCGTCGCGATCTTGACATTCTCGCGTTTCAGTTCAGGAAGCCCGCTGCTGGCCATCCACTCGTGGAATTGTGCCGATATCTCCTCGCGCTTCGCATTCTCGTCGGCATATTCTTTCAGGAACATACGCACCATTTCGCCGAAACAAAGTGTCTGGTTGACAAGGTGTTCGACGTTGATCGTCGGGATGCGGTTCTTTTCCCAGAGATTGAATTTGATCTCATCGAGCTGGCCCATAATGCTGTCGACATCGAACAGGACCACCCGCGGTTTTCCAGTTACGAGCCAATAGCCATAATATACCATGAAGCCCATGTCACGCATCCGCTTGACGATCCGCCCTGCAGGGGAATCGTCGAGATCGTGAATCATTTCAAATTCGGAAGACGCTTTCTTTTCGAAATAAGGACCCAGGAGGAAATAATTCTCTTCCCACTTTTCAACCATGGCAGGCACCTTGGTCCTGATTACAGTATATATCCCTCCAACTTGATTACAAACCTCCCATGCAACTTCGAACAGGACGTTTTTCTTAGTGGTTTTGACAAATGGTTCCAATTAGGGTACAGTTTAAGCGTTACTAGGGTATTTTAAAAGGGATTATGCTTCCGTTTATGTCACAAAAATCCTTGTTATTACACAATAAATATGCAGAAAAATAATTCAGAATTACAATACCTGAATGTTTGCCGGCATGGCCCAAAAGGCAGTTTAAAACATCATTCCAGCGATAAAATATAATTAAGTCAAGAATAGGCCGGTGGCGCGGATTTTCATATGCCGATCCAAATCAAACCGTTATTGCTCGAAATTAAGACGGTTGTCGGCTAACTTTGTTCCAAAATACGTTACTTTGGTTGGATTAACATTTTGCATTGGTCAGATAGTGAAAAAAATTAAAATTGTTGCGCTTTCCTTTTTTGTAATCATGTTTTTACTGGAAAGTTGCATGGCTCAGAGCGCGGAAACGGAGAGTAACCTGCCTCCGAAGAGAGAATTTAGAGCGGTCTGGATTGCCACTGTCGACAATATTGATTGGCCAAGCAGCAAAACCCTCCTTCCGGAAGAGCAGCAGGAAGAATTCTCGAACCTCCTCGATTTTCATAAACGGGTGGGAATGAACGCAGTATTCGTGCAGGTACGCGCTGCGGGAGATGCATTTTATGCCAAAAGCCCCGAACCGTGGTCGGAGTGGCTTACCGGCGTGCAGGGCCGCAAACCCGACCCGATGTGGGACCCGCTCGATTTTATGATCGCCGAAGCCCACAAGCGCGGCCTTGAATTTCATGCCTGGCTGAACCTCAACCGCCTGGTGCATAAATCATCCAAAAGTGTTTCAGCAGATAATATCTCCCGGCTCCATCCCGAATGGATCCTGACTTACGACGGCTATAAACTGTTCGATTTCGGCATTCCCGAAGTGCGGAAATTCATTACGGACATGACCGTGAATGTGGCAAAGAACTATGATGTAGACGGCATCCATTTCGACGACTATTTCTATCCTTACGCAGCCCCCGGGCAGGTGATCCAGGACGATGCGACATTCAAAAAATATTCCGACGGCTACACCAATAAGGCCGACTGGCGTCGTCATAATGTGGATTTATTGGTAAAACAGATCCACGACGCGCTGGAAGCGCTCAATCCGCGGCTCAAATTCGGGATCAGCCCGTTCGGCGTGTGGCGGAATAAGGACCGCGACGCCGAAGGATCAAAAACATTCGGCGCATTGGCATCCTATGACGACCTTTTCGCCGATAGCCGCCGCTGGGTGAAAGAAGGCTGGATCGATTACATTGCCCCGCAGGTCTATTTTTCGTCCGGCTTCAACAGGGTGCCCTACAAGAATCTGGTCGACTGGTGGACGGAGAATCGTTTCGACAGACACTTATATATAGGTATGGGTGCTTACCGCGTCGGATATAAAGACAAGGATTCGCATTGGTCAAATCCTGCCGAAATACCGAATCAGGTTCGTTATTTCCGGGATAGTGAGGCGGACGGGTCTATCTTTTTTAGTTCGAGATCTTTGCGGGCTAATAGTCTCGGTTTTGTGGATTCTTTAAGAAGAGATCTTTTCAAATATCCCGCATTGGTACCGACCATGCCCTGGAAGGACCGCATTCCGCCATTATCTCCTAAAAGCCTGAAAGCCACATTACTTTCACGCGGCATCGAGCTCACCTGGGAACAACCCGAAGCGGCTGCGGATGGCGACAAGGCTTGGTACTACGTCATTTACCGCTTTCCGCCAGAGGAAAAGGCCACCGCTCACGACCCGCGCCGCATTCTCGGAATGTGCTATGAGGGTGAAAAATTCGTCGATATGAGTGCCGAATCGGGCAAAAGATATGTTTATTATGTTACGGCTGTGGATCGCCTGCACAATGAGGGCCGCCCGATCGGTCCATTGCGCGTGGAAGTACACGATCAGAAGCTAGTCAGGTTTTAGGTATGAGCAATTCTATCCAATACGAATATAAACCCGAGCATTTCATTGCTTCGGCCCCTACGAAATACAACTCCGAAAACCTTCGTACCGAGGAGATGGTGCTCAATATGGGCCCGCAGCATCCGTCGACGCACGGTGTGCTCCGATTGGAAGTAGTAACGGACGGGGAGGTAGTAATCGATGTCGTGCCGCATTTAGGTTACCTGCACCGCTGCTTCGAAAAGCATGCTGAATCGCTGCCATTCAACCAGATCATTCCGTATGTTGATCGGATGGACTACGTGGCTGCAATGAATTCCGAACACGCTTATGTAATGGGTGTGGAAAGAATGCTAGGCATTGAAAACGACATTCCCAAACGCATTGAATACATCCGTGTAGTGGTAGCCGAGCTCAACCGGCTTGCTTCCCACTTCGTCGCGCTAGGCACGTACGCGATGGACATAGGCGCGTATACGCCGTTCCTGTGGATGATGCGCGACCGCGAGCAGATCCTGCGCCTCCTCGAATGGACGTGCGGTGCGCGGATGCTCTACAATTATATATGGATAGGCGGGTTGTTTTATGATCTGCCCGTCGGCTTTGAAGAGCGTTGCGGGGAATTTATAAAATACCTGAAACCGAAGCTGACCGAATTGCAGCAATTGGTGGTCGATAACAAGATTTTTATTCAAAGAACTGCCAATGTAGGCGTGCTGCCTTTGAATGTAGCGATCAATTACGGCTGTACGGGGCCTATGCTGCGTGGCTCGGGATTAAGATATGATTTGAGAAAAGTGGATGGTTATTCCGTCTATCCGGAACTGGATTTCGAAATACCCATCGGTGAAGGTAAACTGGGAACGGTAGGCGATTGCTGGGACCGGACATGGGTGCGTGTGGTGGAATGCCGGGAATCGGTGAAGATCATCGAGCAGTGCCTTGTGCAGTTGCAGGGGGATTATAAACGGACCCGGGAATTTGATCCGCAGGCCATTGTTCCTAAGAAAATCCGACCGAAAGCCATGGACTTTTACGTGCGTGCAGAGAACCCGAAAGGAGAGCTGGGTTTTTATTTCCGTACCGATGGCCGTTCTGATATTCCGGTTCGCTGCAAG
>CBIHPQ010000236.1:0-10561 GCA_966211825.1 uncultured Dyadobacter sp.
CATTGGTGTTGATATTCACGGAAGCACCGAATGCCCCAGCGCCGTTTGTGGAAGGCCCCACTCCGCGCTGGATCTGAATGCTGCTCACGGACGAGGCAAAATCCGGCATATTCACCCAGAAAACGCCCTGGCTTTCAGCATCGTTATAAGGAATGCCATTGACCGTCACATTAATGCGCGTGGCATCGGAGCCTCGTATGCGTATGCCCGTGTAACCGACGCCCCCGCCCGCGTCGCTCGTGCTCACGAGGGAGGGCGATAAGTTGAGGAGCACGGGAAGGTCCTGCCCCATATTCTGCTTGTCGATCTGGGCGGCTGTTACATTGGTGTAAGCCATGCCGGTCTTGTCGTTCACACGGGTGGCGTTGATGATCACCTCGTCGGCCTGATAAGTGCTTTTGTTCAGTTTGATTTCCAGCTCATTCGATGTGCCGAGGGCGACTTTCGACGTCTGATAACCGATATAGGAAATGTCGAGGGCGTCGATATTTCCGGAAATGTTTTTCAGGACAAACCTGCCGTCCTGATCGGTGCTCGCGCCGCGGATTTCGCCCGCTTTGATGGAAGCGCCGGGGAGCGGCTTGCCGTCTTCGGCGTCGGTAACACGCCCGGATATGGTGAGTGCACGCTGCGCCTTTTGGGCAAAAGAGAGGAGTGAGGCCGTGCTGAGGAGTATAGCCAGCAGATAGGTAGTAATTTTTCGCATTGCGATCAGTAATTACAACAGGCAGGGGCCACCTATCAGAAAGTTCGATAAATATGAATCAGAAAATAGCCGGTTCTGGCTTTCTCTCCCTACGCCGGCATTACCCGGATCAGGTTAATGGGTATGATCTCAGCCCGTTCGGTAGGGCACCCCTTGAGATTATGGTGCAAAATTAAGTGTTGACGAGGGATGTTTCAAGTAAAAGCGCTTATTGTTTGCGACCCTGACCTTCACGGGGGTCCTGGCTGGTATGCCAAACACCCAATATGACAACAATCCGCTGCCTTGTATCAACATCAAAATGAATCATGAAAGGGAAGCGCCAGAGCAATGCGGTCCGTGTTTTTCTGTAACGAACCGCATATTGATAAGGATTTTCGCCGATCAAGACAAGTTTACTTCTTACAGCGTGTGTGAATCGCCTGCCCAGGCCCGGTTGCTGTTTGTCATACCAATGTGCAGCGTCGCGGACGTCCTTCCTGGCCCGACTCAGGAATACGGTTTTGTACATTAAAATTATTAGTACAAGTCTTTTTCAATGTCGTTTAAAGCTTCGTCGCTGTCAAATACTTCTTCAAGCCCATTTTCATATGCCTCGATCCTTTCTACCAGCAGTCTTTTATGCCAATGGGGGATTTCGGGCATTTCCTCGCTGTCGGCATTCCGGGATTTAGCTTTTAATCCATTCCATTCGCGGATTGGTATCAAAAAGCCTTTTGTTAGGCTTCTGTGCCCCGATAAATATTGAAGTTTCATGATAGCTTGCCGAATAGTGTCGCTTTTGCCTTTTAACAAATATAGTGAAAGTTGACCAGGCGTTTAAATCTGCCTCGCCCCAATTTTCTAACGGTTTTCCTTAATTTTACCTAACTTAAACTAATATCGTATCGATGCTTACCATGCCAAACTATACAGACACAATGAATATAACTGCCTCTCAGCATGCCATAGAGCTCGAATACCGGTACGGGGCGCATAACTACAAGCCGATGCGGGTAGTGATCGAGCGGGGTTCGGGAGTTTTTTTGTGGGATGTTGAAGGGAAACAGTATTTCGATTTCCTTTCTGCATACAGCGCGGTGAGCCAGGGACATTGCCATCCGAAAATCGTGAACGCGATGATCGAACAGGCGCAGAAACTGACGCTCACGTCCCGCGCGTTTTACAACGACCGCCTCGGCGAATGCGAGAAGTTCCTGTGCGATTATTTCGGTTATGATAAAGTGCTGATGATGAACTCGGGCGTGGAAGGCGGCGAAACAGCATTGAAACTGACCCGCAAATGGGCCTATAAAGTGAAGGGTATCGAACCCGGAAAGGCAAAAACGGCTTATGCTTCCGGTAATTTCTGGGGCAGGACGCTGGCGGCGATATCTTCTTCAACCGATCCGTCCTCCACCAACGACTACGGCCCGTTCCTGCCCGGCTACGAAATCATTCCTTATAATGATCTTGTTGCCCTCGAAAATCTTCTCAAAAGCGATCCGAACATCGCCGGTTTCATGGTAGAGCCGATCCAGGGCGAAGCGGGCGTGGTAGTGCCGGATGAAGGTTACCTGAAAGGTGTGCGCGACTTGTGTACAAAATACAATGTCCTTTTCATCGCCGACGAGGTGCAGACTGGTATCGGTCGCACGGGCAAACGGCTCGCGTGTGACTGGGAGGGTGTGAAACCGGATATTTTGGTCCTCGGAAAAGCATTATCGGGCGGTACCATGCCGGTTTCGGCTGCATTTGCCGACGATGAGGTGATGCTGACGATCGCTCCCGGCGAGCATGGTTCGACATACGGGGGGAATCCGCTGGCGTGTGCGGTTACCATTGCTGCATTGCAGGTGGTAGAGGAAGAAAATCTCGCCGAAAATGCCTTGCAAATGGGTAGTATGTTCCGGGAAAGGATGCAGGAACTGCAAAAGCAATGTTCTCTGATCGAAAGCGTTAGAGGAAAGGTATTGTTTAACGCGAGCGTTATCAACGACTCCGAGGAAAGCAACACAGCCATGGACCTTTGTCATAGCATGATGGAAAAAGGACTTTTGTGCAAGCCTACCCACGGCAACAAAATCCGTTTCGCGCCACCGCTGGTGATCAACGAGGCGCAAATGGACGAAGCCTGCCGCATTATCGAAGAAGTATTTTTAGAAATGAACGGAAATCTATGAAACTGAGACTTTTCCTGCCCATTATCCTGCTGGCCGCGCTCGTTTTTTCCTGCAAAGACAAAAATGTAGACCCGGCCACCGACACACAGACCAACCAGTGGATCTATACCAATATGAAGTACTGGTACTACTGGACGGACCACATCACTTCGTCGCCGGACTACAACAAGACACCGACCGACTTTTTCAACTCGCTGCTTTACAAATATGACGCAGCGGCGCGCCCGGACGGCGACCGGTTTTCCTGGATACAGGAAAGCGCGAAGGAACTGGAAGCGTCTTTGGGCGGTGAGTCAAAAACCAGCGGAATGGAGTATAAGCTCGTATATTTCCCTGCAAATACCAGCAATGTGGTCGGGGTGGTGCTGTATGTAATACCGGGCTCTCCTGCTGCTGCGGCTGGCTTTTTACGTGGCGATGTTTTCAGCAGTGTTAATGGACAGAAACTCACGGATTCCAATTATGCCAAATTGCTAAATACGGAAGACAAGGCCACTTACACCCTCGCCGATATTACAGACGGCTCATTGAAAGAAACCAAAACAACCCGGGATGTGACACCGGTTGTGTTGCAGGAAGATCCGGTATTTTTCGATTCGGTTTACACCATCGGGGCGAGCAAAATCGGTTATGTGGTCTACCATCAGTTTATCCCAGAGCCTTATCAGACCAACAACAAAGCATACGACAAGAAACTGGATGCCATTTTTTCGGAATTTAAAAACAGCAATATCAATGCCTTGGTGCTCGACCTGCGCTATAACCCGGGAGGCTATGTCAGTTCAGCGACGAACCTCGCGAGCCTGATCGGCAAGGTTACGGCCAATGACGTGTTTTATTACAAAGAATATAACAAGCAGGTGACGCAGACAAGTCTTGAAAAATATGGCGAGTCCTATTTCTACGATAAGTTTGTCGCGAAAAGCCAGAATGTAGGCAGTAACCTTAAAAACTTCGTGGTGCTGGTGTCGTCGCGTACGGCTTCGGCCAGCGAACTGGTGATCAACGGATTGAAGCCATTTATGACGGTGACGTTGGTGGGCGGCAAAACCGTCGGGAAGAATGTCGGCTCGATCACAATTGCCGACGAGAAGAATGGCATCAAAGTCGGATTGCAGCCTATCGTTTCCAAATCGCTGAACAAGGACAAGAAATCGGATTATCATGTGGGCTTTGAACCGGATGTGAAAGCGAGCGAGGGGAATATCCTTTACCCTTACGGCGACCCGCGCGATCCTTTGCTGGGCGAGGCGCTGTTCCAGATCACGGGCACGCACGTAACACGCCAGGGCCGTAGTGCGCGGGTGTTGCAGGAAGAAGCCAGTGCGGAATTATCTTCGACGATCAGCCGGAAGGCTGGCGGCAGCAACATGTTCTACGACAGATAACGACCGGCTGGTATATTTTTTTGAATGGTGAGAGAACGGCTTCCGACTGTTCTCTCACCATTTTTTATTGCTATTTTTACAGACTTGCGTATTTCTAACTAATTGACCTTTATGAAGCTGGTAAATGATATGACTGTCTGGTTTTTGAAGCGGCGCTTCGAACGGATCGAGCAGTTTATGAAGTACCCGATTGAAACCCAGCAGCGTATATTTTCAGAATTGATCGAAACTGCCCGCTACACCGAATGGGGCAGCCGCTATAATTACGGGCAGATCAAAACTGTGAAGGAATTTCAGGAACAGGTTCCCATTTCTGCTTACGAGCAGCTTTATCCCTATATCGAACGCGTGCTGAAAGGCGAGCCGAATGTGCTCTGGCCGTCGCAAATCGAATGGTTTTCCAAATCTTCGGGCACGACCAATGCGAGGAGTAAATTTTTGCCCGTGTCGCCCGAGGCGCTTGAAGAATGCCATTATGAAGGCGGTAAGGATATGATGACCCTGCTGATCAACAACCGGCCCGATACCCGTGTTTTCGACGGGAAAGGCCTTTCGATCGGTGGTACTTTGCATGCCAATCCTTTTGATGATTACACCCAGATCGGCGACGTATCGGCCGTAATTATGCAGAACCTTCCTTCCTGGGCGGAATTTATGCGTACACCGCCTTTGGAAGTCGCATTGATGGACCATTGGGAAAGCAAACTGGACAAAATGGCGTCGATCTGCTCACAGGAGAACGTGACCAGCATCCTGGGCGTGCCTACCTGGACGATCGTGCTGCTCGATCAGATCCTCGAACGGACCGGTAAAAAGAATATGCTCGAGGTGTGGCCGGATTTCGAGGTTTTTGTACACGGAGCGGTATCATTCGAGCCGTACCGGGATTTGTTCATGACCAAATATTTTCCTTCCGACCAGGTTCTGTACCTCGAAACTTACAGCGCTTCCGAAGGCTTTTTTGCCATCCAGGACGACATTAGCAGGGTAGGAGAAATGCTGCTCATGCTCGATTACGGCATTTTTTATGAATTCATACCCATTGAAGAGCTGGGCAAAGAACATCCGCAGGCATTGTTGCTGAATGAAGTGGAGGTTGGAAAAAACTATGCGATGGTGATCTCGACGAACGCTGGCTTATGGCGCTACCTGATCGGCGATACCGTGAAATTTACGTCCACCTATCCGTTCCGCGTGAAAGTAAGCGGGCGTACGAAGCACTTTATCAATGCATTCGGGGAAGAAGTGATTGTGGAGAATGCGGATCACGCCATTAAGGTAGCCGCTCACCAGACCGACGCATTGGTAGCCAACTACACCGCCGGTCCCGTGTACATGGGCGACGGCTCGCGCGGCTGTCACGAATGGATCATCGAATTCACCAAAGAACCTGATGACCGTGAAGCGTTTGTGCAGGCGCTGGACGATGTATTGCGCGAAGTGAATTCCGATTACGATGCGAAAAGATATAAAGACATGGCCCTCACGCGCCCGCAAGTACATTTCGCACCCGCCGGTACCTTTTACGCCTGGATGGGCAGGAAGCACAAGCTTGGCGGCCAGAACAAAGTACCGAGGCTGAGCAATACGCGGGAGTATTTGGACGATTTGTTGGCTAGTTTGTAGGCGCCGACCGCCGACCATGGATTAGTCATTTGTAGCTTAACAAATGTCACAATACATCACCAAACCTGACAATTCCTGACAATTCCTGACAACACCTGACCCGTTGTGTCCCTTCTGACAATACCAATGCCACTATACAAACCACAGGCCATGGTCGGCGGTCCATGGGCAATCCGCCAAACGCCACCATCCAATCCGCAATGCCGTACCAATGATCCCCAAACGCTTAAAAATTAAAGGACTCTATTCTTACCAAACCGAACAGGAAATTGATTTCGATCCGTTGACGGATGCATCGCTGTTCGGGATATTCGGGGCTGTCGGGAGCGGGAAGTCGTCCATTCTCGAAGCAATTACGTTTGCGTTGTATGGCGACACCGAGCGGCTCAACAAGTCGGGGGACGACCGTACGTACAACATGATGAACCTCCGTTCCGATGACCTGCTCATTGATTTTGAATGCATTGCCGGTAAAAATGGCGATCGCTACCGGTTCACGGTGCGTGGAAAGCGGAACAGCAAGAATTTTAAGGAGGTAAAAACATTCGATAGGAAAGGCTACATCTGGCAGGAGAACGACTGGGTGCCATTGGCTGAAAACGAATCGACCGAAAGCATTATCGGGCTGAGTTATGACAACTTTCGCCGGACGATCATCATTCCGCAGGGCCGTTTTCAGGAGTTTATCGAACTGAAAGACGCCGAGCGGACGCGGATGATGAAAGAGCTTTTTCAGCTCGAAAAATATGACCTGAGCCGGAATGTAGGCTCGCTCAGCAAGCAGAATGACCTCGCATTGTCGAATGTCGACGGGCAGTTGCTGGGACTGGGCGAGGTGACGCAGGAAATGCTTGCGGAAGGCCAGCTGCGGCTGGAACAACTGCGAGAGCAAATCCAGCAGATCGCAGGCGAGCTGGCAATCCGGACAGAGCTGGAAGCCAGTTTCCAGAAACTCAAACTCGTGGGCGAGAAAATACAAATGCTCCGCAACCGGATGGTAGCATTGGATTCGCAGCGGGCGACGATGCAGGAACGCGAGGCAGCTTTAAAGACTTTTGAAACCTGTTCGCTGCATTTCAAATCTATTTTTGACCAGAAAAGCAACCTTCTGACGGCCATATCGCGAGATCAGCGCATTTCAACAGCCAATCAAACCAAACTTACCGAACTGGCGGCCCTGCTGGAAAAGCAGCAGGAGACATTGCAAATGCTGAAACCCCGTTACGAAAAGCGGGAAGAGCTGCTCGCAACCGCGGAGGAACTTGAAAAGGTGATGCGGATTATCGAACATTCGCAGGCAGTTATCAAAAAGAAAGATTCACTGGCCCATGGTGAGGAGCAGTTGAAGCAGAAGGAGGAAGCCATCGAAATACAAAAACATCAAAAACAAGAGCTCGAAGCAACCAACGAGCAACGAAAGGCCGGCCTGGGCGACGTGCTCGAAATGGGGCTTGTGAAATCGTGGTTTTCCACCGCCGACAGCCTTACAGAAAATCGGCAGGCGATCAAAACCGAGGCGGAAGGACTTGCTGGGGAAATTAAAACGCTGACGGAGGCGCTAGGTCAGCGTTTGCAGGAAATCGCCGGTGGTTTTGCTATTCCGTTTGGTGAGGAAACGACTTTGGAAATATTTCAAAAAGGCGTTACCGCGTATCTCGAAGCCGGTGAGATCGGCCGTAAAGAGCTGAACCGCCAGTTGTTGCATATGAGTACGCGGGTCGCGTTGCACCAGTATGCGGGGAGCCTGGAAACCGGGGAGCCGTGCCCGCTCTGTGGATCGCTGCACCATCCCGAGGTTTTGACGGCAGATGGAGCATTGGCGGAGGAGACAGCAAAGGTTGAAAAGGAGCTAACCGCATTAAGCGACAAAGAGCGGCAACTGAGGGCGTTACAATCCCCGGTGGAGCGCGTTTTTAACCAGATTGAAAATCTTGAAAAACAAAAGTCGTCGATCAAACAGCGTTATGCCGAGGCGCAGGGCAGGTTGAAAACGCATGAGGAGGCATTTGTGTGGCCGGCATTCAGCAAAACGGACCGGGAAGGTTTCGAAAAACGCTTTGCGGAAAGCAGCCGCCTGCAAGCTGAAATCAAGGCCGGTGAAATGCAGTTGAAAGCATTGGCCGAGCAGATCGAAGCGGCTGTTAAGGAGAAGACCGAACAGATTGAAAAGCCGCTGCAAGCATTAAGGGACGAGATTTTGAGGCTTGAAAATACGGTACAGACGCTTTCTGAACAATTAACGAGGGTTGATCTGGCAGATTTCGAAACAGTGGAGAAAAGCGAAATTTCGGAAAAAATCACTGCATTGAAATCCGACTATCAGCAGCTTTCAGTCGCATTTGCAGAGGCTGAAAAACAGGTAGACGCGATCGAAAAGGACCGGAATACGCTTTCAGGAAGCCAGACTACCTTGCTGGCGGCCCTGGAAGGAAGCCAGCGTGACCTTGTGGTGGTGCAGGAAAAGATTGATAGCCAGTTGGCCGCCTATGCATTCGAATCAGAAGCGCAGGTGGCGGAAATACTGCAAAAACCTGTCCGGATCGATGCTGAACGGCAGGCGATCGACGAGTTTAAACTCGCATTGGAAACGACCGGTGCCGAGTTGAAGAATCTCCTGGAAGAACACGCAGGCGAGCAATACGACGCCGCCAAACACGAGGAAGCTATTGCATTGAAAAACGTGCTGACCGAAAACCTGAATGCGCAGCGGAAAGAAGAAGGCAACATCGGAGGGCGGCTGAACCAAATGGCGGAAGACCTGGCGAAAAAGGCTGCGCTTCTCACAGAAAGAGGCCGTTTACAGCTCAGAAAAGAGCATTTGGATGACCTCGCCAGGCTATTCCGGTCGAGTGGGTTTGTGGATTATGCGTCGAGCATTTACTTGCAAAACCTGATCCAGGCGGCCAATCACCGCTTTCATCAAATGACGCATCAGCAGCTACACCTCGAACTTGGCGAAGGCAATAGCTTCTGGGTGAGGGATTTGCTGAATGGCGGGCATATGCGGCTACTCAAAACGCTTTCGGGCGGCCAGAAATTTCAGGCCGCATTGTCGCTCGCCCTGGCGCTGGCCGATCATATCCATGTCAGAAACGAATCGAAACACAACTTTTTCTTCCTCGACGAGGGTTTTGGCTCGCTCGACAAGAATGCATTGCAAACCGTTTTCGAAACGCTGAAATCATTGCGGAAGGAGAACCGGATCGTGGGCATTATCAGTCACGTGGAGGAATTGCAGCAGGAAATCCAGACGTATCTGCGCATCACTGAAAGCGAAGAAGGCAGCCGGATCGTACCGAGCTGGAAATGAGTATCGCACATTAAATGTATATTTGGGCCTATTTGCCCAGCCGTCCTATGCTTTTGGAAAACTTTTACGGTTCGTCTCTACTTTGGATTGAAGCACAATTATCGGGAAAAAACTGGCTGTGGAAGCTTACTTTCTTTGCGGTTGTGTTGTCGCTCTTCCTCGCTTTTCCGCCTTATTCGCTGCTGTTAAATCATCTGAGGAACAATGGGGTAAGTCTCGATGCCTGGGTGTTTATCCAAAACCAGGCGCAGGACCTGCTGCATCCCAAAGACATGGATTACGATGTCCGCCGCGAGAATATGATATTCCGCTGGACGTTACCCGTGCTATCGTTCCTGACCGGCCACAATGTCCTGCTGATCCTGATCATCCAGGCCGTTCTCGGTGTGTTATTTTTATATAAAATAGCGGGTTATATCTACTCCATATCGGGCGACAAGGTCATTACCGCCTTGTTTGTGACGGCCATTGCCAACATTTTCGTGAGCGTATGGGCTTTCGCCGATGTGCACGGGTATGGCGATGAATTTGCCTTTTTCTTCCTGTTACTGGCATTATTGAGCAAAAATCCGCTCGTGATATTTCTCTCATTGCAGATCGCCTTTTTCACCGACGAGCGGGCGGTGGTGGCCGGGGGCTATTTGTTGCTTTGGTGGATGGGCACAAAAGCGTATCGCAACAACGATTTTGGCGTTCCGGGGCTGCTGAAATCAGCTTTTACGGGAGAAAGTCTCGTGGTATGGGTCGCGTGGGCGATCTATTTTACAGTGAGGGAATACGTACAGGTAACCTATTTCCCCACACACTCCTATTCGACGATCGGGACGCCGGTATTGCTTGCAAATGCCCACCGCAACGGGTTGGGAAGCAGCATTTGGGGTGCATTCGAAGGCACCTGGCTTATCCTCGCCGCTGCATTTGCGGTGCTATGCCTCACGCGGCGTTATTGGCTTCTGCTGGCGCTGATGGCCGGTTTTGCCGTGCTGGTTGCGACGGGTATTTACGTTCACGATATCGACAGGGCATTGTCATACGGCTTCCCATTCATACTGCTTGCCGCGTTTATCCTTATAGAAACTTCTTCTACGTCGGTTGTACGGCTTATCCTCTTTTTTACGATGATAATCTGCGTCGTCCATCCCCAGGTTTTTTACATGGGTTATAACAAAATACTGTGGCTGGAACCGCTGCCCATTAAGCTTTTCATGCTGCTCGACCATCGTATGCAATGGGGATTGTTCGGTTAGGGGCGCGCATTCATTATTTTCGTCCTCTCACAACCAATACCTGAAAACATGAGTCAACGCCAGAGTGGTGTAGCCCGCAGGTGGTGTGCGTTAAATGATCGTTAAGCCTTGCCTTGGGATAA
>CBIHPQ010000237.1:0-10546 GCA_966211825.1 uncultured Dyadobacter sp.
GGCCGTTTACTTCTTCCAATGGCTCATATGTGCCAAAATCCCAGACCATTACCGTTCCTGCTCCGTAGTTGCCTTCCGGTATGATGCCCTCAAAATCCTTGTAATCGTAAGGGTGGTCCTCGACCATCATCGCCAGCCGCTTCACCGACGGGTCGGTCGACGGGCCTTTCGGTACAGCCCAGCTTTTGAGCACGCCGCCCATTTCCAGCCGGACATCGTAGTGCAGGCGTGAGGCGTCGTGTTTCTGGATCACGAAAATGAGCTCGTCGTTGTCGGCTTTGCCGCCTTTTGGCTCGGGAGTTTTGTCGAAAGTTCGTTTTTCGTTGTATTTAGTAAGGCCCATGGCTGAGAAGTGTTGTTAATGAGTTGATGAGTGAATAGTAGATGTTAGGGTGTGGGTTCGGGGACTTTGTTGTTTACTAGTTCCTGTAATTTTTTCGCGTTGTTGAGTGCGTGGCCGCCTATGTCGTTGTTGAAGAATGCCCATACTTCGTGGCCTTCTTCTGCCCAGCTGGCGAACTTTTCGGCGTAATCTTCCAGGATTTGGTCGGAATAGGAAGAGCTGTACAATGCCGTCGGGCCGTGGAAGCGGAGGTAAATGTCTTTGGCCGTGATTTCTTCGTCATAAGGAAACTGATCGGCCTGGGAGAAAACGAGGGTAATACCATGTTTTTTCATTAAACCGATGCTTTCTTCCAAAAACCAGGACGGGTGCCGTACTTCGAGCGCAAAGCGATAGCCTTCGTATTGGTCGGTTTCGGCATAAAACGCCTCTGCTACCTCGGTATGGAACCGCGAATTGGCGGGAAGCTGAATAAGTATCGGGCCGAGATGTTCTTTGAATGGGTCGAAAACGGCGAAAAACCGCTCCAATGGCTCCCGAGGGTCGCGGAGCTTTTTCAGATGGCTTAAATACCTGCTCATTTTGGGACAAAACAGAAAGCCCTCAGGCACCGAATCGATCCATTTGGCGACGCTCCCTTTGGTCGGCAGCTTGTAAAAGCTGTTGTTAATTTCCGAAACGGGGAAATGTCGGGCATAA
The DNA here is from genome assembly GCA_966211825.1 of uncultured Dyadobacter sp. Classification (GTDB taxonomy): domain Bacteria; phylum Bacteroidota; class Bacteroidia; order Cytophagales; family Spirosomataceae; genus Dyadobacter. Next base: position 1,043 of record CBIHPQ010000237.1, read on the forward strand.
AATGTCAGGTATTCCGCAGGTTTCACATTTCCGGGATAGAAAATGCCTCTCCAATGTTTGTAACTCCACCCGGATGTACCGATGTGTATCTTTCGCTCCACTTTCATTTTCAGTTCGTTGTGGAGCAATGAAGAGCAATAATCGTACCGAAGGATAATCAGAGTCGCCCGGACGATAATGGGAATGGTTTTTGAAATTTAAATATCAAAACAAAACAGAAACCAATGGCAGTTATCGATATTCCGGGGGTCGACACCCTGGGCGACCAGGAAGAAACGCTGGGCACGGCCGATGACCTTCGCGAGGAGGTGGTGCTCGACATCATGCAGCAGGAAATCGTAGGCAGCATGGTGAAAATCGAATTTGAAACTTCGCTCGGGCTTTGTACGGGGCATTACCTGTCGACAGAGCTCGGCCATGAGGAAATCAACCTCGAAACGGCGTCGTTTGAGCGGTTGCGGCAGCTTTTCCCCGCGTGCAATGGCGCATTCCTGCACCCGGGCAACCGCGACTGGGTGGAAGTGAGCCTCTCGGAAGTGGCCGGCGGCTTGCCCGAATACAAAATTTACAGCCGGGTGGTGACGGGCGGAATCGTATAAACCGGGGATTTCATTGTGCATTTGAGAGGTTGGCGCAAAAAAAGCCGGGCAAATGCCGATTTATTTCGAACTTGGCCTATTGATCAAAACCATCGTTTCTCACATGAAGGATATCGGCGTTAAGGATTTGCAGGGCATCGAAGTTTTTCGCGAGGTGCCGGAAGACCAGCTGCAATGGATGATCGACCGGAGCCGGCACTACGAATTGCCCGAAGGCGACATAATGACCCGGCCCGGCGAACCGCTCACAGGCACGCACATCGTCTTTTCGGGCCGCATTGAACTGTACCGCGTCCAGAACAATACCAAACACATCATCTCGGAACTTTTGCCCGGCACGGTTACGGGCATACTGCCGTTTTCGAGGGGGAAAATAGGTATTGCGTATGGCGTATGCCTCGAAACGACCCAGCTGATGACGTTTCCGAAAGAGCTTTTGAAGGACCTGATCGTGTCGCATTACGAGCTTACGCAGGCGCTGGTGATCGTGATGACGTCGCGCGTGAGGGAATTTACGGAACTCGAACAGCAGAATGAGAAGATGATGGCGCTCGGGAAGCTGTCGGCAGGGCTGGCGCATGAGCTGAACAACCCGGCGGCCGCCATCGTGCGGAGCTCTGCATCGTTGAAGGAGCATTTGCTGATGCAGCCCGATTCGTTCAAATCGCTGCTTTCGATCCATTTGTCGCACGAGGAGATCGACCTGCTCAATGATAAAATGGTGAGCCTGCTGAATAATACCAACCGGCCGGTGCTGTCGATGATGAAACGGTCGGAAAAAGAGGACGAAATCCTCGACTGGCTCGATGCGAACAATATTGAAGGCTGCGAGGATATTGCCGATAACCTGGTGGAGTTCGGCGTAGGCGAGGACGATCTGGAAGCGCTGAAAGGGAAGATCAACCACACCGACCTTTCGCCCGTTTTAACCTGGATCAACAACAGCCTGACGACCGAGCGAATGGTGGCGGACATTCAGGAGGCTTCCAAACGGATTGCCGAATTGGTGGGCTCTGTGAAAACCTTCACGCATATGGACCGCGGGGGCGAGCGCGAGTACGTGGACATTCATGTAGGCATCCGCAACACGCTGATCATGCTGAATTACAAATTGAAAAAGGGTAATATCAAAGTCACCGAAGATTTTGACCTCACCTTGCCGCCCGTGAAAGCAATGGTAGGAGAGCTCAACCAGGTGTGGACAAACCTGATCGATAATGCGATAGATGCGCTTGATAATCAGCCCGATCCAGAGCTGACGATCATTACCCACCGGGACAAGGAGTTTGTAAAAGTGACGATTTGCGACAACGGTCCGGGTGTGCCGGCCGAGATCCGATCTAAAATTTTTGACCCGTTTTTTACGACAAAATCGGTCGGGAAAGGCACCGGGCTGGGGCTCGACGTCGTGAACCGTATTGTAAGGCAGCACCGCGGGACGGTAACGCTGCAATCTCAGCCGGGCCGCACCGAATTTGTCGTTTGTTTCCCGTTTAATGGATAATTTTAATTCTCAACTCATTTTTAATAGAAGCTCCCATGGCTTTGCCCATTATATTTTCGATTGACGACGATCCGCAGGTACTCCGGGCGATCAGCCGCGACCTGAAAACCCACTACCGTGAAAAATACAGGATATTAAGCACCACTTCCGTAGCCGAGGCGATGGAGAGCCTGCTCGAATTGCAGAACCGCGGAGATGAGGTGGCGATGTTCATTTCTGACCAGCGCATGCCCGAAATGCAGGGCGTCGATTTCCTCCAAAAGGCCATGAAAATGTTCCCTTTTGCCAAAAGGGTACTGCTGACAGCCTATTCGGACACGGAGGCGGCCATCAAGGCGATCAACGACGTGCAGCTCGATTATTACCTCATGAAACCCTGGGACCCGCCGGAGGAGAAGCTCTACCCGGCAGTCGACGAGCTGCTGCGCGACTGGCAGGCCAATTACCGCCCCGATTTCAAAGGCATTAAAGTAATAGGTTATCAGTTTTCACCCAAGGCGCACGAAATCAAGGACTTCCTGGCCGGGAATCTGGTGCCATACCTGTGGCTCGACGCCGAGTCGAACGAAACCGGTCGGCAGATTTCCCAGAGTAACAACCTGTGCCCCGTCGATTTCCCAGTGGTGATCTTTGAAGACGGTTCTTTGCTGAAAACGCCCTCGCTGATCGACATTGCAGGGCGCATCGGCCTGAATCCCAAGACCAAACAACAGATTTACGACGTCGTGATCATCGGCGCGGGACCGGCAGGGCTGGCGGCTTCGGTTTACGGTGCTTCGGAGGGATTGAGTACTTTATTGATCGAGCGCAAAGCGCCTGGCGGTCAGGCTGGTACGAGCTCTCGGATCGAGAACTATCTCGGATTTCCAACGGGCCTGAGCGGGGCCGAGCTTACACGCAGGGCGATCACGCAGGCGACACGGTTTGGCACGGAGTTCCTTTCGCCGCAGTTTGTGAAGGAGATTAAGCTGAAAGATAAATACAAAACCGTAGTGCTGGGCGACGGCAACGAGGTGAATGCGAAGGCGGTAGTGATTACCACGGGCGTCGATTACCGGAAGCTGGATACGAAAGGTGTGGAGGATTATACGGGAAAAGGCATTTACTATGGTGCGGCGAGTACCGAAGCCAGTTCATGCGGAAATAAGGATGTGTACGTGCTTGGCGGGGGGAATTCGGCGGGGCAGGCGGCGATGTATTTGTCGAAATTCGCCCGCAATGTATATATTTTGGTGAGGAAAAACGACCTGACATCATCTATGTCGTCGTACCTGATCGATCAGATTTCGGGCACGGAGAATATCAGCGTTTTGGCCTGCACGGAAATCCTGGAAGCCCAGGGCGACGGCCACCTAGAAACCCTGAAACTCGTAGATCTGAACACGAGCGAGGAGCGCACTGTGCCCGCCGACGCGCTGTTCATTTTCATCGGCGCGAAGCCTTATACCGAATGGGTAGGCCTCGAAATCATCAAGAATAAGAAGGGCTTCATCGAAACGGGCCGCGAAATGAAGAATTACGACAATTTCAAAGAGATCTGGAAGGTCGACCGCGACCCTTACCTGCTCGAAACCAGCTCGCCGGGGATTTTCGCCGCGGGCGATGTGCGTGCGGGAGCGATGAACCGCGTCACCTCGGCGGTAGGCGAGGGATCTATGTCCATCAGTTTTGTCCATCAATATTTAAGCGAAGTATAATGGCCCAGGTTTGTAAGCATATTGAAGATATTCAGGAGATTAAGGTCGCCGACGAGCTGGTTTGCGGGGAATGTAAAAAAGTCGACGGCTGGTGGGTGCATTTACGCACCTGCCAGACCTGCGGCGCTACCCTGTGCTGCGACAGCTCGCCCGCCAAGCACATGACCAAACACTACCACCACACCGGCCACCCCGTGGCATCCTCCGCCGAGCCGGGCGAGAAGTGGTTGTGGTGCTATGCGGACGAGGCATTTGTGGAGTATGATTGAATTTCGTAACTTTAACCCATGACGAAAGCGGCTACAATTGAGCCGTTCTATAAGGATACTTCCCAGCTGATTCCGGAGCCGGTGCAGAAGGAGGTGGGGCATTTCAATATTTTCAGGACGGATGAACTGTATCGTGTGGCCGCGAAAAACCGCGTGATGCCCTATAACCGGCGGGCCTATTATAAAATTAGCCTCATTATCGGGCGGAACAGGGCGGAGTATGCGGATAAGGTGATTGATATTGAGCATAATGCATTGCTTTTCGCCACGCCGCTGATCCCCTATAATTATGTGCCCCAGGATGAGAACCAGGCGGGTTTCTTTTGTATTTTCTCTGAGGATTTCCTCACGCAGGACAACAGTGGCGTGCGCCTCCGAGAGCTGCCGGTGTTCAGTCCGGGCGGTAACCCGATCTTTTTCCTTAGCGACGAGCAGATCGAGGATATCAAATACATTTTCGGGAAGATGTTCCGGGAAATTGAGTCCGACTATGCGTATAAGTACGACCTGCTGCGGAATTACGTCATCGAGCTGATCCATTTCGGGCAGAAGTTGCAGCCTGCAACGACGCTTTTTACCGAAACCAACGCCTACAAGCGGGTTTCCTCACTTTTCATCGAGCTGCTCGAACGCCAGTTCCCGGTGGAGCCGCCGCACCAGAAGCTTGGCCTGCGCTCTGCCAAGGATTATGCCGACCAGCTTTCGATCCACGTCAATTACCTCAACAAGGTTTTGAAAGAAATTACAGGCAAAACCACCACCGAGCTCATTACCGAACGCATTGTAAAGGAATCCAAGATCCTTTTAAAGCATACTGACTGGAATGTGTCCGAGATCGCGTATAGCCTCGGTTTCGAGGAAGCTTCGCATTTCAATAACCTTTTCAAAAAGCATACGGCACTCAGTCCCCGGGCATTTCGAGCCTAGATTTGAATTTCGTAAGTTTTGATTTGAAACCCGCAAATCCGGCAGGACGCTGCCCGGTACCTTTGTTCCATCAATTTTAAACAACAAAAAAGATGGAATCAGTAAATAAAATAGCATTGGTTACCGGCGGCAGCCGTGGGTTGGGAAAAAATATGGCATTGCGCCTGGCCGAAAAAGGAAACGACGTGATCGTTGTTTACCGCAGCAAAGAGCAGGAAGCGGGCGAAGTGGTAGCGGCGATAGAAGCGCTGGGACAAAAGGCCGCGGCTGTTCAGCTGGATACCGCGGATGTGAAATCTTTTGACGGTTTCTTCGCAAAACTGTCCGGCATTTTGAAAGACAAATGGAACCGGACTTCCTTCGACTTTTTGGTGAACAATGCGGGAATCAGCCGTCCTTCGGCATTCGGTCAAACGAGCGAGGAGGATTTTGACGACCTGATGAACGTCCATTTCAAAGGTGTTTATTTTCTTTCGCAAAAAGCGCTGCCGCTGTTGGCAGATGGCGGCCGCATTGTCAACCTCTCGACCGGCCTCGCGCGCTTCTCCACGCCCGGATATGCGGCGTATGCATCCATGAAGGGCGCAATCGATACGCTCACGCGCTATATGGCCAAAGAATTGGGCGGCAGGGGCATTACCGTGAATGCACTGGCCCCCGGCGCGATCTACACCGACTTCAACAGCGATTCGTTCGACAGCCACCCCGGCCTGACGGACTTCATCAGCAGCATTACCGCGCTGGGCCGTGTGGGCGAGCCGAATGATATCGGCGGCGTGGTGGCGTTCCTGTGCTCGGAAGATGCCCGCTGGATCACCGGTCAGCGGATCGAAGTTTCCGGCGGGATGTTCCTTTAAAAATGAGGAAGCCACCGCAGGGTTATCCTTGCGGTGGCTTGCCGTGGTCGGTGTTTTCACCGGCTACACTTTCTTTCCCGCGAGTTTGAGGTGCACCTCGATACCCGGTTTGATGGACGCCTCGTCCGGCAGGCCGGGTTCCGTCGCGTAGTTCATACCCCACAAAGTGCGGTCGAACTGGGTGATCGCCTCCAACTTGAACGAATCGCCCGAAAGGTCGATCCGCGCCGGGAATGTGACCGGATTACTTTTACCTAACAGTGTTAAATGTCCTGTCACCTCAAAATTTGCCCCTGAAACCACCCCAGCGCCTGTTCCCGAAAACGGTGCTACGCTTATGATTTCGAATGTTACGTTAGGATGGAGCGCCATATTGAAGAAATCGGCGCTTTGCAGGTGATGCACCAGCTGGTGTTTCAACTCGTCGGTAGGCAGGTTGAAATTGACGATCGATGCGAGCGGGAGTGTGAATGCACCGCTTTTCACCTTGTCTCCTTCTACTACCAGGCTGTTGCTTTCCACCTCCATGGAGCCCTCGTTGAAGTAGCCGGTTTTAAGGTAACCTTTCCATTCCGCCACCGAGGTTTCGTCGAGGTGGTAGTTGGTGGAGGATACAGGTTCATCGTGGTCAGTGCAGCCTGTGAGCAGTGCAGCAAGCGTTAACAGTGTTAGAAATTGTTTTTTCATGGTTTGAATTGTTTTCATGGCTGATTGTAATTTCAATGCAAAACTAAGGGCGGTTTTGCGTAGCGTGCCTACGCGGGACGGACGAAAAACTACGCGCAACGGATTTTGGAGCATTAATGGCCCGGATTGGTATTGGGATCAAATATTGCGTTATTTGTAACCTGAATTCAGTCATTAATTCCCGGGCAATGTCAATTAAAGGACCCATTATTTCGATTGAGGACGACGCCGATGATCAGTTTTTAATCAAGAGCGTCATGGAGGAGCTTGACATACCCAACGAGCTTTTGTTTTTCAGTAACGGCGTGGAAGCCCTTCTTTACCTCGAAACCACGCGTGACCAGCCGTTTCTGATCATTTGTGATATTAATATGCCGGTGATGAATGGTCTGGAACTCCGGGAGCGGATCGACAAGAACGAGTACCTGCGGAAGAAATCGATCCCGTTTGTATTTCTGAGCACCGCCGACAATCCCCTGGTGATCGAAACAGCATACGATTCCACGATCCAGGGTTTTTTCAAAAAAGAAAACAGCTTCGACGACCTCAAAGACAGGATCAGGGTGATTTACAATTACTGGTCATACTGCCTGCATCCTAATCATTATCTATAAAGTCCGGGGTACATTGATCCTATGAAGAAAATATTGATCGTCGACGACGAGGAAAAACTGCGCGGGCTGATGGGCCGGGTGATCAAGCTGGAAGGCTTTGAGGTGATCGAAGCAGGCGATATTAAGACGGCCTGGAAAAGGCTGGACCAATCGGACATCGAGGTGGTGCTTTGCGATGTGAAGCTCCCTGATGGCAACGGGGTCGAATTTTCGAAAGCATTGAAAGATAAGTATCCGCAACTGGAAGTGATCCTGCTCACCGCTTACGGCAATATCCCCGACGGCGTGCAGGCCATCAAAAACGGCGCGTTCGACTACATTACCAAGGGCGACGACAACAACAAGATCATCCCGCTGCTTTACAAGGCGATCGAAAAGGCCGAGCTGAACCGCCGTGTGGTAAGCCTGGAAAAGCAGCTTGGCGAAAGGCGGTCATTCGATGCGATCATTGGCAAATCCAAAAAATTGCAGGCCTGCATCGATCTCGCACGCCGCGTAGCACCCACAGACACGACCGTATTACTACTGGGCGAAACCGGTACGGGCAAGGAGGTTTTTGCACAATCCATTCACCAGGCGAGCAACCGGGCGAAAAAATCGTTTGTGGCCATCAACTGCTCCGCATTTGGCAAAGACCTGCTCGAAAGCGAAATGTTCGGGCATAAAACGGGCGCATTTACGGGTGCCACGCGTGACAAAAAAGGCCTTTTCGAAGAAGCCAATAACGGTACCATTTTCCTCGACGAGATCGGCGAGCTCGCGCCCGAATTACAGGCCAAGCTGCTCCGCGTGCTCGAATCGGGTGAGTTTATCAAAATAGGGGAGACACAGCCCACCAAAGTGAATGTGCGGGTGATCGCCGCCACGCACCGGGATTTGCCCAAACAAATAGAAACGGGCGATTTTCGGAGCGATTTGTTCTACCGGCTTTCGGTATTTCAGATCACATTGCCCGCCCTACGCGAGCGTACGTCGGACATAGGCGCTCTCGCGGACAGCTTTGCAACACAGTTTGCATTGAAAACCAACAAGAAGGTAACCGCCCTTTCTCCGGCGTTTATCGACGCATTGGAAAAAAATCCCTGGAACGGCAACATCCGCGAGTTGAAGAACGTGATCGAACGCAGCGTGATCCTGACCGACGGCCCGGTACTGGATATCGAAAGCCTGCCATTCGAAATGCAGCATCCGAGGCAGGAAAGCGGGAAAAACATGTCGGCATTCTCGCTGGCCAGCGCCGAAAAACTGCATTTTCAAAAGATCCTCAATTACACCAACGGCAACAAAGCCGAAGCCGCCAGGCTGCTCGAAATAGGCATCGCGACACTCTACCGCAAGATCGACGAGTACAGACTCTGAGCGGCACCCCGCAAGAGGCATTTCCATTCTGATAAAGAAGCGTATCATTTTGATAGGCTTTTTTTGTGCCCATTGGTTTAAAATATGTGATAAACAATTGTAAATCAATTAATTGATCCTGGATTCTTCACGGAGGCACAAAGATGGCAGTGAGGCTGGCATGTTGAACAATATTATCATTCTGATCATGACAACAATCCTTCTTCTGACAGCCGGCGCGCTAAGCTTTGCGCTGTTTTACAAAACCGTTCACTTTTTCGAAAAGATCTGAAATCATGCTCGCCCTATTCATCGTCTCGATCGTGGTCTTCGTGTACATGTGCTATGTGCTCGTGAAGCCCGAAAAATTCTAAAAAACACCCATTCCAATGAACACTGAATTATTTGGCATTATCGCATTATTCGTCGCAACGGTCGCATTGGCGGTACCGTTCGGCCGATACATCGCGAAAGTATACGGAGGAGAAAAAACACTCCTCGACCCGGTTTTTGGCCCTTTGGAGAAAGGGTTTTATCGTTTGAGCGGCATCCGGCCGACTGTCGAAATGAACTGGAAACAGCATTTGTTCGCATTGCTGACGATTAATATGGTCTGGTTTTTCCTGGGCATGTTCGTATTGATGAACCAAAGCTGGCTCCCGCTCAACCCGGATGGTAACCCGTCGCAATCTGCTGAACTGGCCTTTAATACGACTATTTCGTTCGTCGTCAACTGTAACCTGCAACATTATTCGGGTGAGAGCGGGATGAGCTACCTCGGGCAGCTGTTCCTGATGTTCCTGCAATTTGTGAGCGCAGGCACGGGTATGGCGGCCGCGGCGGTGGTGATCATCGCATTGAAAGAGCGCACCACCGAAAAGCTGGGCAATTTCTACGATCTGATGGTTAAATCCTGCACACGGATACTGCTGCCGGTCTCCTTCGCGATCGCGCTGATATTGCTGGCCAACGGCACGCCGATGACTTTCGAGGGTAAAGACACGATTTATTC
>CBIHPQ010000238.1:0-10520 GCA_966211825.1 uncultured Dyadobacter sp.
TTCGGGCATGCGGGTATCCATGATGATCAGGTCGAACGGCTCCTGGCGAAGCTGGTCCACTGCCTCTTTTCCATTGCCGACGATCACCGCATTAAGCTGCCAGGCTTTCAGGTATTTTTTCAAAAGCAATGCGTTGATCGGGTTATCCTCGGCTACCAGCACCTTCTTACCGTCGAACGATGGCAGGTTCTGGAAAGAAACCACGGGCTTCGGATCGACTGTTTTCTCGTTGGCGTCTTGGAGTATCAATGTAAAAAAGAACTGGCTTCCCTGGTGAAAACGGCTGTTTACTTCCAGCTCGGAGCCCATTAACCTTACCAGTTTCTGCGAAATGGTTAGTCCGAGGCCCGTGCCGCCATATTGGTGCGAGGTATTCTCGGAGGCCTGGCCATATTCTGAAAAAATATTGGCCAGATGCTCGTCCGACATCCCGATGCCGGTGTCCTCCACGGCAAACCGTATGCTATGGCCGGCATTTGTTTCGGCCAAATGCTCCATTTTTACCGTCACAGCGCCTGTTTCGGTGAACTTCAATGCATTTCCTATGAGGTTCAGTAGAATCTGGTTCAGGCGCATACCGTCCACCGTTACGCATTCGGGGATCTTGCCGCCGATTTCAAGCCGCAGTTCCAGCTTCTTTTCATCGGCTTTGAACTGCATTAGATCGATGATCTGCTTGCCGAGCACCCGGAGGTCAGTAGACGTCGGGATGACCGAAAACTTGCCTTCGTCGATTTTAGATATATCAAGAATGTCGTTCAGGATGTTCAGCAGCGAGCCCGAGGATTGCCGCAGCATGCTCACCAGCTCGTTTTGCGAATCGTTGAGCTCCGTGGCCGAAAGCAGGTTCCCCAATCCGATAATGCCATTCAGCGGCGTGCGGATCTCGTGGCTCATATTGGCCAGGAATGCCTCTTTCGTTTTGCGCGCCCTTTCGGCCTGCGTCTGTGCGTCGATCAGCGCCAGTTCGTGTGCTTTGCGCTTTTCCACGTCGTGCAGGTTCACAAACAGCAGGCGGTTTTTATACATGATCCTGAGTTCCAGCCAGACGGGTTGCCGCAGCCGGCCGTAAAACTGGTCTTCCACGACGATCGTCTCGCCGCCGACAAAGCTCCGCTTCACAAGCACTTCACGCAACGAGGATTTCAGCGGATCGACGAGCAGGTCGAGCATCGAAGTTTTGATCAGCGAAGCAGGTGTAATGCCCAGGATCGTCTCCACAGACGGGTTAATCGACAATATCGACCCGGTGTCGGGCTCTACCGTGGCAATGATGTCCGGCGAGTTGAGAACGATCGTCGCGTAGTTTTCGAGCAGCTTGTTCTTGTCGCGTATTTCGCGCTGGCTGCGTGCGAGTTTGATCAGCGAGTCGACCTTCGCATTGGTAATGTACGGGTCGAGTGGTTTATACAAATAGTCGATAGCACCGGTTTTGAGGCCGCGCACCGCATAAGTGGTTTCTTTGGAAATAGCGGTTACGAAAACGATCAGGATCTCGCGGGTCTTCGGGTTGGAAAAGAGCGTCTCGGCAAATTCAAAACCGTCCATTCCGGGCATCTGTACATCCACCAGCGCAACGGCAATATCATTTTCCCAGACAATGCGAAGCGCCTCGTTGGGTGATGTGGTGGCATATATTTCAATATCGTCCCGGTTCAGGATTGCTTTGAGTGAGATCAGGTTTTCTTCCCGGTCGTCCAGCAGCAAAATCTTTGTATTCTCCATGGGTTATCGTTGAGTGGCTATTGAAGGATGTCGTTGATTATCGAAAAAAGGTTTCCATCGATCATTACCTGATGTTTTGGATAGGCCGAAAGGGCTTCCTCAGGCATGCGCGGGGATTCTGCCCCGGCTGGGTTCTGGACGTACGTCGGGAAACCCTTTTCGGCCAATGCCTTCATTCCGAATGCCCCGTCGGCACTGGAACCGGAAAACAGCATGGCGGCTTTCACCGGAATGCCCGAAACGGCGGCAGAAATGAAAGTAGCGTCAATGGAAGGCCGGGAAAAGAAGTCTTTGTCGGAACAGTCGTAGTAGAACCGCTGGTCGGGGCCTATCAGCAAATGATAGTCGGGGTAGGCGAAATAAATGGAGTTCGCTTCGATCGGATCCAGATGATACGGTTCACTCATAGCCACATTGGTCTTTTTCTTAAATAATTCAGGCAAAACGGCGGTACTGGATTTGCCGCGGTGCAACACAAAAATAAGTGCGAAGGACAACGGGTTCCTGACCAGCCGGAGCATTTCCTCGAATATCACAAAGCTGCCCGATGAGCCGCCGACCAGCACCAAACTGAGTGAACCGTTTTCCTTTGCCATGCTCATCTGATCTTCTGATAAATATTCAATGTGCTATCGATCACTTTGAAGTTTTCTTCCAGACCCGAGTAGCGCAATGTTTCGCGCTTACCAAGGCAAAGAAAACCCAACATACTGAGACTGTCATATAAAAGCCTGAATACTTTTTGCCGGAGTTCCAGGGTAAAGTAGATCATCACATTCCGGCAACTGATAAACTGGAACTCGTTGAATACGCCGTCGCCGGTCAGGTCATGCATGGAAAAAACGATATTCCGCCGTAAATCGGGCAGTATGATGGCCTTGTTGTAAGCGACGTGGTAATAGTCGGAAAGTGAGTGCTTACCGCCTGCCGCGATGTAGCTTTCCGAAAATGTCCGCACATTTCCCAATGTGAACACGCCCTCGCGCGCTGCCGTAAGCGCTTTGTTGCTCAGGTCGGTTGCGTAGATAAGCGAACGGCCCAGGAAGCCTGCCTCTTTGAGGAAAATGGCCAGCGAATAGGCCTCCTCGCCCGAGGCACAACCCGCCACCCAAAACCGTAATGTGGGGTACGATTCGAGATAGGTGAATACTTCCGCCCGTACTTTCATAAAGAAATCCGCATCGCGAAACATCTCCGAATAGTTGACCGTGAGCTCCTGGATCAGGCCATATACCACACTCCCGCCCTGCTCGATGTGCATGAGCAGCTGGGGGAAATCCATTTTATGGGTGGTCAGGTACCGGCTCGCCCGCCGCAGCAGCGACGGCCTCGCATAACCCGAAAAATTGAAACCCGATATTTCTCTGATCCGCACGATCAGTATTTCCAGTTCCGGGTATTCTATCAACACCATAACTAAGCAGCGTGTAACCAGACCTTGATCAGCGATAGCAGCTTGTCAACATCCACAGGTTTTGAAATATAATCGTTTGCACCGGCTTCTAGGCATTGCTCGCGGTCGCCCTGCATGGCCTTCGCCGTCACCGCGATGATGGGGATATTGGCCCAGGCAGGCACCTGCCTGATCCGGCGCGTGGCTTCGATACCGTCCATTTCGGGCATCATCACGTCCATCAATATGAGTTCGATCTCCGGGTTATCTTCCAGCTTGGCGATCGCCTCCTTGCCATTGGTAGCGATCTCAATGCTGAAACCGGCATCTTCCAGGACGGCGCTCAATGCGAAAATGTTGCGCATATCGTCGTCGGCCAGAAGCAGTTTTCTGCCCACAAAAAGCTGTCCCGCATTCACAACAGCGTTGCTGAACGACTCTTTCGGGACTTCCGGCTCATGTGTTTTGGGCTGGATCTTTTTGAGGAACAGCTTCACCTCGTCGAGCAGCCGTTCGTTGGATTTCTTCGTTTTGATCACCACCGGGTGCGCATACTTCATCACGCGCCCCAGGTCCGCCTGCGTAAGGTCCTCGGCGGTGTTCACTACCACCGGCAGTTCGTTCCAGTCCGGGTTTTCCTTGATCTTATCCAAAAGGTCCAGCCCGTTCATATCGGCCAGCCGGATATCGAGGATAATGCCATCCACCCGGTCGGAGCCAAGAATGCCGAGCGCTTCGGCCGCCGAGTACGCATAGAGCACGAAAATGTTGTTGCTCGTCAGGAAATCGCCGAGGTACTTGCTTTGGTAGGCGTCGTCTTCGATGAGCAGAATGCGCTGCTGATCGAGGTTTTTCCCTTCCAGTTTTAAAGCCGTAAATATATGCTGGGCCGATCGTTCGTCGACAGGCTTTTGCATAAAACCGATCGCGCCGTTCTTCACCATTTCTTCATCGAAATAGTCACCCGACGACACTGTATGCACAGGGATCAGGCGCGTGCGCGTGTCTTTTTTCAATTCTTTCAAAACTTCCTCCCCCTCCATATCCGGCAAATGCATATCCAGAATGATCGCCGTCGGGTTGAAGGTGCTTACCATTTCCAAAGCTTCACGGCCATTGGTCGCGATCTGCACTTCAAAACCGCTACCCTGGGCTTTGGCGGCCATATCCGCTGCGAAAATCCCGTCGTCTTCGATCAGCAGCAACCGGCGCACCTTGCCGTTTTCGGATGAAGCGGGTTTAGGCCCGGGCTGTGCCACTAGGACCGGTTCCACCACAGTTTCCGGGGTGGCGCTGGCGGGTTGCTCATCCGATTCGGTCAGGTAGGGTATTTGCAATGTGAATACAGAACCTTCGCCCGGAACGCTTCTGAGCGAGATCGATCCGTTGAAAAGGCTTGCCAGCTCGCGGCTGATCGAGAGGCCCAGGCCGGTTCCGCCGTATTTCCGGCTCGTAGAACCATCGGCTTGCTGGAATGCTTCGAAAATGGACGCCTGTTTTTCAAGTGGTATGCCAATACCGCTGTCGGCCACTTCGAAATGCAGGTGGCTCTCTTCTTTTGAAATCAGGAGCGAGACCTTGCCGGGTGCGGATGTGAACTTCACCGCATTGGAAATCAGGTTGCGCAGGACCTGCAACAGCCTCGTGTGGTCTGTAAAAAGCATTTCAGGGCACGATTGCAGCTTTTCAACCTGCAACACAAGCCCTTTATTCTCGGCTACTTTCTGGAATGTATTTTTAACTTCCGCCAAAACCGATTCCGTGCTGATATGCTCGTGCACCAGCTCGATCTTGCCGGCTTCCACTTTTGCCAGATCGAGAATATCGTTGATCAGCGTCAGCAGGTCGTTTCCGGAATTGTAGATCACCGACGCATAACGCTGCTCCTCATCGCTTAGTCTCGCACCCTTATTTTCACCTAATATGCGGGATAAAATCAGGATACTGTTTAGCGGCGTGCGAAGTTCGTGGCTCATATTGGCCAGAAACTCGCTTTTGAATCGGCCGCTTCTTTCGAGTTCGTCGGCCTTGATCTGGATCTGGTCGCGCGCCTCTTCGATGGTGCTTTTTTGTTCTTCGAGCATGAAAGCCTTTTCTTCCAGCTCGGTATTGATCTGTTTCAACTCTTCCTGCTGCACGCGAAGCTCTTCCTCCGAAACCTGCAACAGCGAGGTTTGCCGCGTAAGCTCTTCATTGGTAACCCGCAATTCCTCCTGCTGACTTTCCAGTTCCTCGGCCTGCAATTGCGTTTTTTCGAGCAGTTCGTTCGCGATCTCACGCGCACGGGCGGCCATGATCGCCACCGCGACATTGTCCGAAACCATATCGAGCAGCTTGATCACTTTCGCGCCGGGATCTGCCAGATATCCGATTTCGACTAACCCCGCAATGGCCCCGTCGAATGCAATGTTTTTCATTAAAACCACGCCCGGAGCCGAATGGCCCGTCGCCGTCCGGACCTGCAAATAGCCCGCCGCTACATCAAGCCGCTTGATATTTCCCTTTTCCGCAGCAAACCGCCCCAATATCCCCTCTCCAAAAGGAATGAACAAAGGCACTTCTTCCACAGCCGAAACGCCGTAAATGGCCGATCTTTCCAGCAGATCGCCCGAGCGCGTCACGAGGTACATGGCCGACACCTGGGCTCCCGTTAAATCAGCCAGCTTATTCAGCAACCGTTCCGAGAGTTGGGTCAATGTAGGCTCGCCACGAACTGCGCTGGACACTTCCATCGCTGCATTCAATATCCAGTTCTTCTCCTGGTCTTCCAACCCGAGCTGTTCCAGTTTTTTGTTGGATTCCTGCACCGTCTTTTCACTTGCGAGCTGGGCAAGGTAAGTTTTGCGGATAAAATAATATAGCAAAAGGATTACTAACAAAAACAGCGACGAGCCCATCAAAATGTATTGCTTGGCACGCGCGGAGCTTCTGGAAGCAATCCGTTCGCGCTCCGTCAAAAGCCCTTCTTCGACATTTTCGATCCGGCGGAAACTGAATTCGATTTTGAGAGAAACATCTTTGCCCTGCAACACGATATACTGAATGGTGTCGCTGCTGTATTTCCCGGCTTTCAGTATCTCGTATTGCATGCTCATGAGCCCTACCCGCTTTTCGAGAAGGTCCGAGAGGGAATCGACCCTCGCACTCTGGTCCCTGTTGTCTTTAACGAGCTTCCGCAATGCTTCGAGGTCGGCCCATATGTCGTTGGAAGCTTGCAGATAGGTTGTCTCGAACGCTTTGTTGCCCGTAATCGCGAATCCGCGAACATTCGCCTCGGAAGTGAGCAAGCGGTTTTTAACAGCAGTTGAAACGCGCATTACCTCCCGCGTGTGGTCCACCCAGCCTGCGTTTTCCTGTTGGATAAGGATCGCCTTGAAGGAAACATAGCCCACCGCGAGCACTAAAAGAATTGAGAATGAGATTCCCAGTAAAACCTGGCGCTGAAATGTAAGTTGCATAAACGTTGAATAGCACGTAGAATTAATACTAAATGCCAGTTTTAGGTATTAATCGGAAAAATAATGCATTTCAACCGCATTCCAGCCCTTTCGGATGGATTTTTAAATGCGTGATAAATTGGGATACCAGCAAATAATTCTACTGATCAACCCATTCAGTCAGTTCATCTTCCAGTGTGATCAGCACCCCGCGCGACTTTTTGCCGGCTTCCGTGAATGTCCTGATCACCTTCTTCAAATGCCTGCGGGGTTCGTCGGCGCTGTTGCCGCCTACGAACGACATGAAGATATACTCGCCCCCGGGCCGCTGAACGACCCTGTCTATATGAAGCATTTTGCCACCCGGCACGAGCAGCTCCTTGTTGATCTGAATATGGTTTTCGTCCTGGTAAAGTACTTGTAATGAAGGGTCTTGCAAAAGTGAAACGGTAAGGTTTTCGATCTCGCGGGTCTCTTTCCGGGTAAATATCCCCTCGCCTACGAGCTTCTCCAGCGCGCCGGGCAGGTCCGAAATCGTCCGCAGCCTCGTCAGCAGATACCGCATTTTTTGCAACCGGTCATGGCGTGGCTCGAATGTCTGCACATCGAAAATGCGGTCGGCCATGCGGCGCAGGCGCAGCGATTCGGTACGGTCGTTGCTTAGTATGTTTTTCACAACAAAAGGGCTCGCACCCGCGCTCACGTGCGCATGTCTGAGCACGCCCGAGGCTTCGGATATGAGGTATTTCGAAATGCTTTCGTCCCAGGCGGGCGTAAAACCTTCCTGATTGAGGTAATCGCGCAGCCAGTGGTTCACCTGCTGCCCCGACTCCCAGCGGCGTTCTCGCTTTGCCAGCACATAAAGCCGCTGTACCGGCCTGGTGAATGCTACGTAGAGCAAATTCAGGTTTTCGATGAGCGTCCGCATTCGTTCTTCGCGGTACTGCTCGCCTACCACCGTGTTTTCAAGCTCCTTCACGACCGAAACCATCGAGCTCCGCAGTTTGGCATTGGTATAGTTCGGCCGGTCCTGCAATTTCACTTCTTCATAATCCACCTCATCCAGATCCACCCAGAGGCGGTCGAGGCGAGCATTCGGCGTTACCTTCCATTGTGCATAAGGGATGATCACGACGGGATATTCCAGTCCTTTCGATTTGTGGATGGTAGTAATGCGGATGGCATCCGTCCCTTCCGGCACCGTGATCGAAAATTTATATCTTGCTGATTCCCAATAATTTAGAAAATCGCCAAGGTGATTGCTTTTCCGGTTGCCAAATTCCAGCACCACATCCAGGAACCGGAAAAGGTATTCGCTTTCCAGCTGGCTCTTGAAAAGCCCGAATTGCTGCATGAGCAGTTCCGTGAGTTCAAACACCGAAACCTGCCGCATTTTAAACGAGGTAATGTTAATGTCCCATTTTCTGAAATACCCGAGGAAACTGTCGAGCCCGCGCTCTTCGCAAAGCACCCTGATCTCCTCGTATTCGTGCGGCGCGGGGTTTTGCCTGCGGATTACCTGGTGAAACAGATAGGCCGCCTCGTACCGTGCCAGCCGGTGGTCGGAACTGTGCAGCACTTTCATGAAGGAGATAATGAAATGCACGGAGCGCGAATAGGCCAGCGACAATGCGTCGTCCGAAATGAGCGGAAGGCCTGCTTCTTTCAATGCATTGGCCAGTGTGGTGGCCTCTTTTTTCTTTCTGCACAAAATGGCCATGTCGCGCCAGTGGTATCCTTCGGCACGAAGCCCGTTGATCAGTTCGAGCGCACGCCGGGTCATGGGGTCTGAGGAAGATTCTTCGTTGCCTTCCTCTGTGGCTTCGCTCATTTCCAGAAATTCAATTTCCACATGGCCGCCCTCGCTCACGCCTTCCGGTATGTCCTGACTGAAATGCTCGTCATACACGTCGCGGATCAGCGGATATTCCCCGCCCAGCGACTCGGCAATGAAGCCGAAGAACCGGTTATTGAATTCGGTCACCTCGCGGAAGCTCCGCCGGTTGGTTTTGAGGTGATTGATATGCAGGTAGTTATCCAAGGCAAACAAGCGCTCGTCGTTGAACGGACTGGCGCCCAGGATACTGCCCAGCCGCATTACCTGGTTTTGTGCCAAATGCAGGATCAGGTCCATGTCCCCGCCCCGGAAACGGTAAATCGACTGCTTGGCATCGCCAACAATGAGATTGAAATACCCGCTCGACAATGCATTCTCGATCAGTGGCAGCAGGTTGGCAAATTGCAGTTTAGAAGTATCCTGAAATTCATCTACGAGAATGTGGTTGTACTTTTCCCCTAACCTTTCAAAAATAAACGGTACCGGCTCGCGGGCTACTATTTCGACGATTTTCCTGTTGAAATCCGAAATATGGACCTGATTGTTCTGTTTGAGCAATGCGTCGAACTCCTTACGGATTTCCCCGAGGAGCGACAAATTATAAATGTGCCTGTCGAGCAGGTTATAAAGTGTAACTTTTCCGGTTTCCGCGCTGCGGATATTTTCGATCTGGTGAAAGTAGTTTTCGAGATCTGTGCGGAGGCGTTCTATCTCGTCGCGGATCGGGGCCGGCGTTTTGGCGCCGTACCATACTCCTTCGCCGATGGTTTTATACACGTAAGAATTCGGTTCCATCCACAGCTTCTTGCCTTCGGCCCTGTCGCGGAAATAGCCGTAAATGCCCCTGCCGCTTTGGTGAAAGTCCTTTTCCGAAAGGTATGTGGATTGGATCAGCTCGAATGCGTTTTTGGCATCTTTCGTCATCATCTCCTCACGCCCGCGCACGAATTCGCGCATTTGCCTGCGTACGGTGATCCAGTCCTCCATTTTCAGGTCCTCGACGCGCTTCATCTGCAGATAGCTCTGTTCGCTGAGCAAAGTGCCCGCCGTATCGCGGATCTGCATCGGCAATGCGCCCCAGTTTTTGCCTTCCTCGGCATTTTCGCGGTAATATTTTTCGACAATGTCGGTAAGCACTTCCTCGCCCTCCTGCCCGATCCTGGCCAATAACCGGTCCACGGCGTCGTCGAGCAGGTCGCTGTCAAGCTGTGTTTCAAATACAAATGGGATTCCAAGTTCGTCGGTAAAACTGCTGATCAGCCGCTGGGTGAACTTGTCGATCGTCATCACCGAGAAATCGGAGTAGCGGTGCAGGATCTGTCCGAAAACCATTTGGGCCCTGGCGCCGATGAGCTGGCAGGCGCCTGCAAAAAGCGCGGCGTCATGTTCGGTATCGGGGTACAGTTCAGTCACCACGTCGCGCATCATCGGGTGCGGGCTTACGTCGGTTTCGCTGTATGCCGAGAATGTGCGCAGCATCAGCAGGATACGGTCCTTCATTTCATTGGCAGCAGCATTGGTGAATGTAACAGCCAGTATATGCTTGAAATACAACTCCGAATTGGAATGCAGGGCCAGTTTGAGGTATTCTTTGGTAAGGGTATAAGTTTTCCCCGAGCCTGCCGATGAACTGTAAACTTTAAACACTTTGCGCCGGTATGTTGGTGAAGCGAGTCGAAACCGCGGATCAAATTAAATAAAAAAAGCAGGCGTAAACCTGCTTTTCATATGCTTTTGAAAGAAGTATTGCTTAAAGGTTGAACCGGAGCCCTGCCGAAATGTTAGGGCTCAGATAAAACGGCCTTCTCAGCAGTTCGACGTACGTGCCGCCTTCCAGGAACACGGAGATACGGTTGTCGGGAATGTAGTATTCAAAACCGCCCAGTACCGAACCGCCCAGCGAAACGGCCTTTTCATATTGACCGTTCAACCGTTTCGGGTAAGATCTCCGGTTGTTGATCTGTCCGCCAAGCCCGTAATAAACATGTACGGCTTCTGAATTGAACAAAGGCGTATGCCACAGATAATGTACTTGCAGCGAAAGCCCGGTATTTTTGTAGATACCGTCATCACCACGGTATTTGCGGTCGTTGTTCAGGATACCGCCATAAGTACCGATCGTTACATC
>CBIHPQ010000239.1:0-10481 GCA_966211825.1 uncultured Dyadobacter sp.
CGGAATCCGATGCGGACAAGCACGGAAGAATGCCCGGCGACAATGCGAAGATCGAACCGTGCACGAGCGGCATTCGGGTGCTGTTCCTTTATGGGAATAACGTGAGCCCGGTTTCGGCGGCTAACCATGCATATAACACCATCGATGTTTTCAATCTGACGGTGACAAATAGCGGCGTTGCAGCTACTGCGTATGTAGAGTTGGCAGGAGTGGTGCAGACGACATTTCTGAGTAAGGACAATGACATCCAGAAGGACGCACTGGCTCTAAGTAATACGGCTTCTGTACAAAACTTATGTAATCAGCATAAAGCAGACTTGGTGCTGTTGTTTTGCTGGGAGGGGCATGGTGATGCCGGAGGTGTTCCGGATCCAGAAATTTATCATCATCCTAACAGTAGCCGAAGTTTTGCAATTGTTGGTTTATCGAATCCTAATATTTCGGTAATAGGTGCGCATGAGCTAAGTCACCTGTTCGGGTGTAATCATGAAAATGAGAACTTTGGGTTACCCTACGCTCAAGGGTATCTATTCTCCGGCCTCAACACATTGGTGGCGAGCGGTAATGCGCCGGGCAGTAAAATTTTCTATTACTCTAATCCGAACAAGACTTTTGCTGGATCGCCGATGGGTGATGCCACGCACAACAACGCGAAGGTGATGAATGACAAGGCGGCGGTCGTCAAGGCATTCCGGCCTGAGCCTAATGTTTTGAATGGCTGGGTTTATGGGCCGTCCAGCGGATACGCGTACCAGGTATATACCTATGAGGCCATCGCAAAATGTGGAAGTGCGCCTTATACATACCAGTGGAAGGAATCTACGGATGGTATCAACTACTCGGGTAACGGTACCGGGGAGTTTCATAATGTCGGGCTGTATCACAACGGTAACCATCTGTTTTACCTGAAACTAAAAATCACATCCTCGGACGGGCAGGTTGCAGAAAACTGGATGCAAATCTGGGTGGATGACGACCCCAATGGCGGATACCGAAAGGGGCAAAAGGAGCATGACTCACTTCAAATCGAAAGCGGCGAGGCGGTGTTGCAGCCCAACCCGACTTCCGGTCGGATGGAGCTCATTTTGAATGCGGAAAAGGCAATGAAAGTTGAAATTGGTCTGGCAGACCTGAAGGGACGAGCGTTTATGCACGGCCAATATTTTCAATGTGTTGCAGGACGCAATGTGATCGTGCTCGATCTGGCAGGTAAGGGGTTGGCACCAGGTATGTATATCATAACGGTCTCCGGCGGTCGCCAGGCCATTCGGAAAAAGGTCGTGTACGAACCCGCGTTAAAGCCATGAAACGATACAGCTATATACTGATACTATCGCTTTCCTGCCTGTTGGCCTGTGAAAAACAGCCAGCAATGAACCCGGGAATGGTAAAACAACTGATCACGGGTGAAGTAAATGGGGTGCCGTTTAAAACCGGAATGGCGGTTAGTCACGGTGCATTTGTGCGAAAAGATCTCTGCGAAAAAGATGTCATAGCCCTGAATTTGGTCAGGAAAATAGGAGAGGAAGAGTACCAGATGATACTTCTAAATTACTTTCATGCTAAACCAGGCAACTACGTTTTAACGGATAGTTCTGTTCAACATAGAAAAGAGCCACTATGTACTTTGGATTCGATCACGGCCAGCTCACATTTTAAACTGTTCCCGGAAGATGATTTTAGGACGGACACTTACAGGCTCCTGGAAGGCTCCTGGAACTACTTTAAAGTTTTGTACTATGATCCTGAGAAGAGTGAAATTCAGGGGCAGTTTGGAGCGAAATTCGTAAGGATCAACAAGCGTCCTCGTGCCATCGAAGCGGTCGATACGATCACCTATACCAATGGCAAATTTTTGCTTTCAAACATCTATGTCCAGGAAGTTTTCACCGAGCCGCGGTAGCGAATGAACCAATAAAACAGCAGTCGCCCGGGGCGAACTGGGCGACTGTTGTTTGAATTTTTCCAAATATCATCAAATCCGACAGCAAGGTTTTAAACGGCAAACTGTGCGGAAATAATCCCATTAAAGCCATGAAACGAATCAGTTATATACTCGTCCTATTATTCTCTGGAATGTTGTCCTGTGAAAAGCAGCCACCATTCGACCCAAGGATGACAAACCAGTTGATTACTGGCGAAATCAATGGTGTTCCTTTTAAGTCGGCCATTACTGTGGAAATGGGTGCGTTTGTGAAAAAAGATTGGTGTGACAAAACTGTGATTGCGTTGATCCTGGTCAAAAAAAATTCGGAGAACGAATATCAGAATTTACTCCTCAATTTTTTTCATGCCAAACCCGGCAGCTATATACTAACTGACAGCACCGTCAGCCATCGAAAAAACGCTGTATGCTCCTTGGATTCAATCAACATTAGCTCATATTTTAAGTCCTTTCCTAGAAATGATGTGACGATGGACGATTACCGGCTCCTGGAAGGTCCATGGAACTACTTCAAGGTTTTGTACTATGATCCCGAGAAGAATGAGATTCAGGGACAATTCGGGGCAAAATTTGTGCGGATCAATAAACACCAGCGGGCGAAAGAAGCGGTGGACACCATTACCTATACCAATGGCAAGTTCATCGTCGCGAACATGTACGTGCAGGAAATTTTTACCGAGCCGCGATAGTGGCCTGTAAAGCAAAACAGCCGCCCAGGTGATAACCCGGGCGGCTGTTTTCAAAATTCTCAGGAAACCTACAATCCAAACCCAACTGCAAGCCCTCTTACCGGTCCGCTGAACGGGAACTTGTGTGTGGCGGCGCCGGATGCGAGGTCGATGGTGTAGAAGCTGGTGGTGCCTGCTACGGTGAAAAGACCATACCCTTTGCCCGAGACATTACCAATATCGAAGCCGATACCTGCATCTACGTCGATGCCAAGCGGTTTCGGATCGGCCATTACGCCGGCATTCGGCGGGGTTTGTATGTAAAGTGTATTGGATTGGCTGTCAATGTCAAACAGCATGGTTGCTGAGGTTCCCGGGTAGCTGTTGGTATAAGCCACGGCGGTAATGAATGGGGTAGGGCCTGCCATACCGATTTTAAGCGGTTGGTCAACAGCCGTTACACCGTCGGTAATGTTAATGCGCAGGTCTTGTCCATTGTCGCTTACCACGCGCAGGCGGTCCGCTACCGGGTTGAAGTCCACGCCGAAATGCGTGCCGCTGAGCATTACGGGCGTATTGTCGGCCAGTTTAAGGCTCGCGAGTTCCGTGGCAGCACCGTTACCGAGATCGATACCGTAAATTTTGCTATCATTGCCCAATGCGTACATTCTGCCGTTGGCCGGACGGATGTCTATGCCTTGCAGCATTACGCCCGCAATCGCAGGGATCGTTTTGGTACCATACTCCATCCCGTTCTCCGGATTGAAAATTTTCAGCATTCCGCCGTCAGTCAATGCATAGGCGACTGGCAGGGTAGGAATGGCGATGCCGATTACATTTACATTGGCAGGGAAATCGCCCAGCTTTTGCAGTTTGCCAGTCGTCAGATTGACATGATCCAGCTCCCACTTGTCGCCGAATTTCACAGAGGCGATCGGATAAACGTCAGAAGGGTTTACATCGGGTGAAATGTCGAATCCGCCCACTTCCTGGATGTTCAGGCCCAGCGGGCCAACTGGCACCAGGCCACCCGGGTTAGGCGGATTTTGTATGTATAGCATATCGGTAGAAGCGTCAATGTCGTAGAGCGTCGTCCCCGCGCCCGCAGGAGCGGCCGTTACGCCTGCACGGCTGTTGGTGTAGGCCACTGCACCGATCATCGGACTGGCATAGCCGTTCAAAGGAGAATCGCCCGGAACGATCGCGCCGGTTTCGGGGTGAAGACGCAGGTTTTGGGTGGAAGTCGTCACGACGCGGATACGGTCGACGGTCGGGTTGAAGTCGAAACCGACATTGCCGCTCAACATGGTAGCAATGGGAGTGGTGCCGATGCGGGTAGCCCTTCCTTCCTGATCTCCGGCTTTGACATTCACCTGATAAAGATTATTCATGGAGCTGATCGCATACAATTGGCCGGTTGCGGGGCGGAAATCGATGCCTTTGAGCATATCACCCTGTTCAAGACCGGTTACCATAAATGAACGCAGCGGCATTCCTGTATTCCGGATATTGATCTCGTGCAGCTGATTATTATCCGACAATGCATAGAAAATCCTGTCAGGAAGTGACGGTCCGGTGGGAGGCACCCGGTGATCGTCACAAGAGTAGATCGCGAGCGAAAGGATCAGGGCGAAGGCAGCAACTACCGGCCTCAGGCGAAAGTCGAGTAATTTCATAGGAACGTGTTTGAGTTATGTAGTTTGACAAACCACATACGTCGCCGACACGCTTTTAGATTAACCCTGAATATTAAATTTTAATTTAGGTTTAATTCTAATTTAATCTTAATAATTATCAGAAATACACTGAACAGAACATAAGATCGTCATGGCCATTTAGTAACATTGGCGTTACATTGAATTAATAATCAGTTACTTAGTTTGAATTGGCGCTCCATTTAAGGTCAGGTTGGTAACATGTGGGGAATAACTTGAATTATCCTGCTAAAATGACGGGATTAGGGCCTGATCATTTGCATACCTTCATTCATAAAGTATATATTGCCGGCAGGTTTCTCAACGATTGTTAACTTTTCACACATGCTAATATCCTCATTATCATCGCTCAGGGCGATGTTTACCTGTATTATTGCAGTTGCCGCGGTGAGCAGTTCCTACGCTCAGGGCGCGAATGTTCCGAATACTTATGAACTGGTTCAGGACGGTGTCAATAACAGCTATCGGCAGCCGGTACCCAAAGGACCTACTTCCATTCCCCAGACCATGACTTTCTTTTTTAATAAAAACGGAAGCGCCGATGAGGGGATTTATTTCCAAAAACTAAAATCGGACCTGTCGGTGACGTTCAGTTTCGACGACCAGTTGTATGTTAATGTGCCTCAGCATGTAACGGGGATGACCTTCGGTGCGGCGTCGGGCGCTAGCAGCACGCATGTACGATCGGTGCCGGTGATCAACACCAATTACTATTACGCGGACACGGCCCGCAAAATTTTCACGGCGCACCCGCAGGGGCCCGCGGGGAAAGGCGTGAATCTGTTTATGAATGCCGGTTTGCAGGTATTTCTTTCCGCAAAGCCGTTGCTGGCGGCCAACGCGCCAAAGAGCGACACGAGCCGCTACTATTACGGGAAACTTCGGCTGCAATTCAGCAAGCCGGTCAGCGATCCGGTGATTTCATTCATTGGTCTGGGAGCAACCACCAATTTCGGCGACAAACGCCTCGGATTTGCCACAGAGCTTGAATTACAAACTCCTTCGCTGACGCTAACGAAGCTCTCTGGCAGCGAGGAAATGCAGATTGATGTGACCAAAACGAAGATCGTGCATTCCAAAACGCCCATTACGGGTAACTGCGATAAGGGTGCAGCCTGCGGAAGCGTCCTGATCAAAGGTTCGCAAATCAGCACGCTGGTATTTAACGTCTATCTGAGGCCCGACGGCGGCCCGGGCGTGTGGGGAACCGAGAAGGTCAGCAACTCGGGCGATATGTGGCACCTTACAGTATCTCTGCCAGAGCAGTAGCGGGTTCCTCCTGTTGTTTTTCCGAATGCATGATCCGCTCGCGGTGCATTTCACCCCAGTTGACGAGTGATTCGATGACGGGCGCCAACGTATCGCTGTAAGTCGTCAGTTCGTATTCAATCGAGACCGGAAAGTCGGAATAAACATTTCGTACAACAAACCCGTTGATTTCCAGTTCCTTCAACTCATTGGAAAGGACTCTGGCCGAAATCCCGTGAATGGCCCGCTGAATGTCGTTGAACCGCTTGTGTCCTTCGGAAAGCGCGATGATAATCCGAAGCCTCCATTTGCCCCCGATTACATATAATGCATCTCCCACTGCATTCAGCTTGTTGTAGCACTGCGCAGGAGTAGGTTTGGGCCCGTCGTGATGAGTGAATGCCATTGTATTGTTTGCTAACCAAAAGGTAATTACTAACCTTTTGTGTATTACTATCATTTGTATAGTAAAGATAGTTGCTTTTAGGCAAAAAATCAAAACGGGTGTTTTTTTGGACGGATTTACTTTGAAAAAATACCCTTGCTAATTGATCCCGGCTCTTTGGAAATCCGTGGCTTCGTAATCGCGTAATTCGTGAGCAGGAATGGAATTGATTGGTTAAATTTGAGATAGTTGTTTCAAGTAACATTGT
Organism: uncultured Dyadobacter sp.; assembly: GCA_966211825.1. Taxonomy (GTDB): domain Bacteria; phylum Bacteroidota; class Bacteroidia; order Cytophagales; family Spirosomataceae; genus Dyadobacter. The sequence goes on from CBIHPQ010000239.1 coordinate 6,230, forward strand.
CACGCTATGATAAGGACAACAGTTAGGCCCGATAAGGCATCCATCTCATTCGATATTCCTGAACGATACATCGGGAAAGAAATCGAAATAATCGCATTTGAAAAGAATGAAGGTTCCAATGAAAAAACGCCGAAACGGAAAGCGGTTACTTTTGACGCGGTTTCAATAGACACGCGGGGATATAGATTTAACCGCGAGGAGGCTAATGAATGAAAGAGTGTTTTTGGATAGCAATATTCTGATTTATTCTTATTCCAGTACTGAGGCAGCGAAGCAGGTAACGGCGCGCGCCTTGGTCTCTGATAACGAATCAATTATCAGTACGCAGGTTTTGCAGGAGCTTTGTAACATTCTTTTAAAAAAGTTTGGCTATGGTCACCATGAAGCAAGGGCAGCGATAGCGGAAAATTGTAGTAACAACTTGCTTTTTACCAATCGGAGGGAAACCGTAGTGCATGCTTGTGAAATTGCCAGCCGCTATCAATTCTCGTTTTACGATAGCCTGATCGTTTCTGCTGCCCTTCAATGTGAGTGTGAGATTCTTTTTACCGAAGATATGCAGGACGGGCAGGTAATCGACGGACAACTTCTTATCAAAAACCCGTTTTTGTAACGCCCCGGCGATTGCCACGGGGCGTTGTTTTCACGGCAACCCAAACGCCACCACCGATCCCGACGGATTTTCCTTAGTTCCACCAACCGAGAGCGCTACGTATTGCTTGCCGCCGCTCATGTAGGTGCAGGCGGTCGCATTGGCGATGCCCGGGAGGATTGTTTGCCAAAGTAGCTTGCCGGTTTTTTTGTCGAATGCGCGGAGCTTGCGGTCCTGGGTGCCGCTGATGAAAATGAGGTTGCCGGCGGTGACGATCGGGCCGGCAGAACCTTCCTGGCCGGTTTCTGGCGCTCCGGTTTCCTGGCGCTTATCATCGTTGCCGAGTGTTACCTGCCACTCGTATTCGCCCGTGCTGAGGTTGATCGCATTGAGCGTTCCCCATGGCGGGCGCAATGCCGGATTGCCCTGCGGATCGCGGAAATGGCCATATGCGGTGAGGTTAAGGTATTTTTCAGCGCCCTTCTGCGTTTGCCCGGTTTCCTGCTTGGTCACTTTGGCGGAATTCTGGGGCCGGTCGAACAGGAATGCGATGATACCCTTTTCTTTTCCCTTAATGGCCGAGGCAAATGCAGGCATCTTTCCGCCGCCTTTTTTCACTTTGTCGAGCGCGGCCTCGCGCGTCATGCGGTTGCGGAGGCCAACCAGGGAGGGGTAATTCGGCTCGTCGCCGTTCTTGTCTTTCCCATGACATGCCAGGCAGTAGGTCATATACAATGTTTTTCCCTGTTCAAATACCGTCTGGTCTTTCGCTTCCTGCTCCGGATCTACTTTTTTGATAGTCTGAATTTCAGGAGAGTCGTTGGATTTGACAAAAAGGACGGTAGACAAAGGATCGTACGCAGCTCCGCCCCATTCTGCACCGCCCCGAGTACCGGGTAGCATCAATGTGCCTTTCAGGTCGGGTGGAGTAAAAAGGCCTTCATACCGCATCGAACGGAATTTTTTGACGATCGAGTCGTGCCCGGCGTCGGTGTAATGCGTGAGGTCCGCTTCGGTCATCCATTGCCGTGCAAATGGCTTGGGTTTCAATGGAAATGGCTGGGTGGGAGAGGCTTCTTCGCCCGGAATGCGTGATGCGGGTACTTTTCGCTCCTCAATCGGAAACAGCGGCTCGCCAGTTTCCCGATTAAAGACAAACACAAATCCATGTTTGCTAACCTGCGCAACGGCGTCTATTTTCTTGCCATAGCGCTGGACTGTCACGAGGTTAGGTGGGGCGGGCAGGTCATAATCCCAAAGGTCGTGGTGGACGAGCTGGTAATGCCAGATGTACTTGCCCGTGGCTGCGTCGAGCGCTACCACGCTGTTCCCGTAGAGGTTATTGCCTTTTCTATCGGCGCCATAGAAATCGTAGGAAGGTGAGCCAAGGGCCAGAAAAACAATGCCGCGACGGATGTCCAGGCTCATGCCGGCCCAGTCGTTCACGCCTCCTGCATATTTGTAGGCGTCGGGCGGCCAGGTTTCATAGCCGGGTTCGCCGGGCAGCGGAATCGTATGGAATGTCCATTCCAGTTTACCGGTCCTGCAGTTGTATGCGCGAATGTACCCCGGCTGGGCACCATAAAGTTCGGACACTTCGGCACCCATAATGAGCAGGTCCTTGTAGATAATCCCCGGCGAAGTCGGTATCACCGAAATCGTCGCAGGATCGTCGCGCAGGCCCACATTCATGCTCACGCGACCATTTTGCCCAAATCCGGCCACCGGTTTTCCCGTCCGGGCATCCAGCGCAAAAAGATTATCGCCGCCGGTAAAGAAGATACGTTTGTCGGGCTCACCGGAACGCTCACTATCCTCCCAATAAGTAACCCCCCGGCTGACGCCCCCGCCTTCGGCACCCTCGAACGGATCGAACGACCAGAGTTGCTCGCCGGTTCCTGCATTAATCGCGTAAGCCCAGTGCTTCGCGGAAGTTGTGTACATCACACCGTCCACAATAATCGGGTTGCATTCGCTGCTTCCGGCGCGACTACCTTCTTTCATATCCTTGTAGGAATGCGTCCAGACAGGCTGCAACTGTGCCACATTTGAAATATTGATCTGGTCGAGACCGGAATAGCTGCTGCTCCCGGCATCGGCTTTGTAGACGCTCCACGAACGGTCGCTGCCTTCGCGGGTTTGATAGGCTACCAGTCCGGCAAATGCGGCAATGGCTGAAAGAGTGATCAGATTTTTTCTGAAAAGAGCTTTTTGAAATTGGTTAATTCCAAACATAAAAAAGGGAAGCGACGCTTCTTCGAAAGGTTTAGGGAAAGTGAGATATCATTGATACTCATCCTGTAAAGGCGATCGGTGTCGCGTTTTACTATTGTTTCGGGCGGAGGGAGGAAAGGGAAGAAATAGGGGTTGAAGCGCTCCTGTCTATTTCAGGAGCGCTTCGAACATTCGGACCATGATGTATCGGAACAGGCGTGGAAGGCTGCTGCTAATGGCTGCAACACCCCGAATCGCCTTTGAAATCTTCATATTTGTCGTGGTGCCGCATCCAGTCCATAATACCGTCTTCATTTCTTCCTTTTGGGGTGAGATCGAGGTAGTTGTGCGTGCCGATGAGGATATCGCCGCCCCTGGAATAGCTGGAATAAGTGTGGAAAATGTTACCTGTCCGGTCTTTGTAGAACACACTGGTTCCCGGTGACTCGGTGCCGTCGTCGTGTTTGGAATATTCAAAATTATAGTAGATCGTGCCGTTTTTCAGCTGCTCGTTGGTGAATGAAACGTGGTAATCGTAGTTGAAATCGCTGCCGTTGGACGAGACCCAGTTGAATTTCCAGTCCATGCGCTTTTTGAAAGCCAGGAGCTTTTCCAATGGAGCCCGGGAGACGACTACGACCGAAATATCGTGGTGCTTCAAATGCAGGTTGGCGCCGTCTATGTGGTCGGCCAGGAATGAGCAGCCCGGGCAACCTTCTTCCCATTCCGGGGCAAACATGAAATGGTAGATGACTAGCTGGCTTTTACCGCAAAAAAGGTCTGACAATGAGAGTTTTCCCTCAATTCCTTCGAAAACATAAGATTTATCGACTTTCACCCAAGGCAATTCGCGTCGCTGGCGGCTGAGCTCGTCGTTGAGGCGCGTAAGTTCTTTTTCCTTTTTGAGCAGCTCCTTCCGGGCCCTGGTCCATTCTTCCTGGGATACGATCCGGTGCGCTGAGAGGCTTTCCTCCAAGCGGTCGGCCATGGTGTCCAATTGCTTTTCCATTGGTTTCTGGATTTAGTTTAATACAAAACTCACGAATAAATCACGCAAAGAGCGAGTGTAAAAACGTCTATTTAAGGGGGTGTTTGAGACAATATGAGTGGGCTGTGGCTTGCAATGGTTACTAAGATTTTTAATCCCGGAAACCTGCTGCTGGTACGATTCTTTATCTTATCACACCTCAAACTGAAAAATGTTCATCAACTAAACATAAACGTCATGAAAGCTTTGAAGTTGAATATCATCGCATTAACCCTTTTAGGAGCAAGCGCTGCCTTTGCCCAGACAACTACTCCGGCCGCTACGCCATCCAGCACGCAGCCCGCAACAGTTCCGAGTACGACACAACCGTCGACTTATCCGAGCAATACCACGCAGCCTAAAACTGTTCCCGGCGCTACTGTGCAGCCGTCCGAGTTGCCCGGCGCAGTAAAACCCGG
>CBIHPQ010000240.1:0-10469 GCA_966211825.1 uncultured Dyadobacter sp.
ATGATTTTGGTAAATGCGTCGTCATCCGCTACCTCATAAGTGTATTGATGGGCGTCTGAAACCCGTTTCCAGGTAAGCGATGGGGCATCCCACGCATTGACGGTCCATGAATTGCCGGGCACGGCGTGCCAGAACTTGGTCTTCTTGTCTTCTAGCGTAAAGGCATGGCTGGGGCCATATTGCTGGTAGAGCACGCAAAGCGGATTATACCCCTTGCAAAAATCCGGGTCGGTTTCGATGATACGGGCTCGGACATAAATTTGCTTTCCGGGATGGTAGTAAGCGGTTGCAAAACCCGAAAAAGCGGATCCCCCGCCGGGCTTGATCACGGTTGTGAAATTCTTGATATCCACGGTTTGCACTTCCTGGGTGAAATCGAAGCTTGTCGAAAACTGGACCTGCCACTTTTTAACAGGCTTACCTTCCCAAATAACGTTTACGTCCACTCCCGGCCAGGGCTCCACATGCGCCGTGCCATGCGCGGGGGACATCGAAAATACACCAAGGTTGTTGTCACAAATCCCGACGGCACACCAGGCATCCATAACGGCAAGGTATTCTGTTGAGTGAAGGCCGTAGAGTTGTTCGGCTGCTTTAAGCGTGGCATCTTTAAGATCTTTGAAATCGGATTTTAGGTTAAGGAAGTCAATGCACTTCCATACGATCTGGACAGCCTTGTTAACACCGATGCCGTTCAGTTTATAGGCATAGCCCAAGTCATTTATCTCTGTTCCGGTTGTGCCAGCGGCTAGCAGGTAATACCAGTGGTCATTTTGATGGACGGGATAGTCCGCATCCTCCGGGCACACGTTTGCATAGTTGTTTCCGAAGTAAGTATCAGGCAGATTAAAGGCGCTGGGATTGGCGAAAGGTCTGCCTGGATACGCAAATCCTTGCGACCACGTCCACTGGTAAAGTGCGGGAGAGTTTTGCTCATATTCATTCAACACGTATAAACCAATAATGTCTCCCAGCGCTTCTTCCAGGACCTTTCTTTCACTGCAAGGATCAACAAAGGCAGCAGTTGCGCTACCAATTTTGAAATGCACAATAGCATGGATCATTTCATGACAAACCGCATCGATTTTGGTAATTTTTTCCGGCTGATTCCCATCTGTGGGGAGGTAAAATTCTTTGGTGTCTACGCCATATTTTACGGAAGCTGAAAATGCTGGTTTGGTTGGCTTTATGATGTTCCATATAATCGGTTTGCCGTTGACTGCTTGGTTATCGATACCTATCCAGCCGAATTTGTCCTTGATTACTTTCAATGAAACCTCGGTTCCAAGCAATAGGGTGGCTGCATCTATAATGAGTTTAAAATCTGGGACACCGTCGTCGAAGAGGCCGGAAAATGGTGGCTGGTTTATAAATGGTATCTCTTCAAGATTTTCGGTAAGCACCTGGACCCGCATCGACGGCAGACCATTTTCAGGTAACACTTCCAGTCGTCGTTCAATCATGGTTCCAGCCGGGTCGGTCGAATATTCCATTACCCTCAATGGTTGTACACTCTGGTAGTGCTCAGTAAGTGCATCCTGAGTAACATTTTTCTGATTGTAAACCTGCTGCGCCTTGACAAGTGCAGACGCGGTCAAAAGGCAGGCAAGGCAGCAAACAAGTGCGAGTAGTTTTCTCTTCATAATGTGTGTAGTTTTTGTAGTAAATACAATTGCAAATAGCTTAAAAAATCACCGCATTGCGCTCATTTTTCCGGTGGTTAAGAACTAGTCAGGTGATACATTTAACTAGTTGTTCAGGAAAGTAGAAATCGGAGAATGCGTAGGGTAATTCACCGACTGCCGATTGGAAACTGGGGATGGGAGGATTGGGTAAAAAGCGGCCTTATCCGTGAAAACATTTGTCAGTGATACCCTATGAAAGAGGAGAAAATTCCTATCGGAGATAATATACGTATCGCCCGCAACCGCCTGGGCTACTCACAGGAATATGTAGCGGGAAGGCTCGGCATTTCCAAGCAGCGCTACCGGCAACTGGAAAATGAGGAGCAGGATTCTATTACGATGGGCAGGCTTTCCGAGATAGCACTGATCCTCGAAACGGATATCGAGACCCTCGTACGCCTGCATAAGGTGAAGTTTTCAAAAGCGGAATTGCAGCAGGGCGACCATCAGGTCCTGCATCAGTTGATACAAACACAACAAGAGCTGATCATCGCCCTGAGGGGAAAGACCAGCTCTGAATAATGATTTTGGACGCTTTAAAGCACTTTCTATTCGCTTCGAAGGCTCTTCACAGGATTGAGGAGCGCCGCCCTGATTGCCTGGTAGCTGACCGTCGCCAATGATACGATGATGGCCAGGGCACCCGACAGCGCGAATATCCACCATTGAATGCCGATCCGGTATTCGAAATCATTGAGCCACAAATCCATAACATACCATGCCACCGGCACCGCTATCACGATCGAAATGATGACCAGCCCCATAAATTCACCGGACAGCAAAGCGGCGATGCTGAGTACCGATGCACCGAGCACTTTGCGCACGCCGATTTCTTTTACACGGTTTTCGGCCATGTAAGCCGCAAGACCGAAAAGCCCGAGGCATGATATAAAGATGGTCAGCCCGGCAAAAATCCCGGTTAGCTTGGCTACCCGGCGGGTATCTTCAAATTTCAAAGCATAATCTTCGTCCACAAAATGGTATTCAAATGGATATTCGGGATTATAGCGGCGGAAGATGGCTTCCACGGATGGCATCAGGTCGGCAGCAGGCCTTTCCGCACTGAGTTTCATATGAATCACATTAAAAAAGCTCTTCGCGCCTTCGATGATCAGCGGGCCCTGGCGGTCGTAGGGTGACCGGATCACGAAATCCTTCACTACACCTATCACCTCATAATCAACATCGTTGTCCTTGATAATCTGCCCGACAGGGTCTTTGAAACCCATGATTTTAGCAGCGGTTTCGTTGAGGAGTACAGCCGACGAATCCGAGGGGAATTTGGTCAGGTCCATGTCCCGGCCTTGTATGAGCTGCAATCCCGCGGTTTTGACAAGGCCTTCGTCCTGGCTGAAAATGTCGAAATCGATCTTCTCAGCCTTGTTTTTGCCCCGCCATTCAATGCCCCACGTATCGCTGGAGACGCTGCTCAGCGGCGAGGCAGTTTTGGTAACGGATGTAGCTATACCCGAGCTCAGCAACTCTCGTTTGATCTGTGCATAATTTTTGGCCATATCGCCCGTGATCCAGTGGTACACAACCTGCCCGCGGTCATAGCCCGGGTCCCGGTTTTGGGCGTGGCGGATTTGCTGTACGACAATCAGCGTGGAGATGATCAGCACAATCGCAAAAGTGAACTGGACTACGACCAGCACTTTTCGCGGACTGAGCGGTGAATGGGCTCTCCTAAATGTTCCTTTAAGTACATTAATGGGCTTGAAGGATGATAGGTAAAAGGCCGGGTAGCTTCCGGCAATAATGCCCGTAAAAAGAATGAATGCGAGCGCAGCCGCCCAGAATTTTGGATTTTCAATCGGTACTTCCAACTGTCTGCCAATGAGTGTATTAAATGCCGGAAGGGTCAGGTAAACGGTTAGCAGGGCAATCGCCCCCGCAATCATCGAGATCAGGACCGATTCGCCTATGAACTGTCCCACAAGAAGCCCCTTGTTTGCACCGGCAGTTTTACGGATGCCTACTTCTTTTGCCCGTTTTTCGCTGCGCGCAGTGCTGAGGTTCATGAAGTTGATACAGGCGATCAGCAGAATGAATGCGGCGATAATGCCAAATAGCCGCACAATGGCGATCCGCCCGCCGACCACCTTCCCATTCTCAAAGTTGGAATACAAATGCCATTGAGTAATAGGGTGAAGGAACACCTCGTGTTCTTCAATATGGTTGGAATGCCGGATCGTAATGTCCTTGATCTTCCCGGCGAGCAGCTCAGGATTTGTTCCGGGTTTCAGCTGCACATAGGTCCGCACGGTATTGAAAGACCAGGTGTCGGTCGCCGAACCGATCTTTTTCAGGTATTGCCACGGAAGGATATATTCGAACCTGAATTCGGTATTGGGTGGCAGGTCCTGCATAACGCCCGTAACCGTGAAATTGTCTTTGTCGATCGAAATCACTTTGCCCAGCACATCTTCGGTACCGAACATTTTAATGGCCATTTTCTGAGTGACCACGATGGAGCCGACGGAATTGAGCGCGGTCCGCGCATTCCCCTGCAAGAGCGGGAAGTCGAACATGCTCAGGAAAGCCGGGTCCGTGATGATGGCTTCGCTGGAAATGTTATTTTCCCCCACCCGCGTCACAAACCAGCGCGAATAGTTACGCGAAATGTCGCTGATTTCGGGATATTCCTCTTTCAGGGCTGGCCCGAGCACTTGCGGGGTCGAGTTCCAGCATTGCAGCTTGCCGTCGAATGTTCCGCGGTTCCAGGCCTCGTACAGGTAATCTTTGTGCTTATGAAAGCGGTCGTAGCTAATTTCATTATACATCCAAAAAAGGATGAGCAATGCGCTCGCCATGCCTACTGACAATCCCAGGACATTGATCGCCGAAAAAGCTTTGTTCCGGAGAAGGTTCCTGAATGCGATTTTGAGATAGTTTTTTAGCATCTTATGTGTTCTTCCTGAGAAATCAGGGTTTTTAACTCAAATAGTCTGCCAAAAAAGTAACTACCTAACATTCAGTAGCTTAAAAAATAAGTGTAACATGAACATTGTCCGGTAACGAACACCGCACGTTCGCAGTCGTCCGCGCGATGCTTGTTACCGGCGATGCATTTCCCATTACTGGTATAGTTCAAATTCCAGTACGCCCATTGATCCCCCTTTGTCGCCGCGTTTTTCAGGTTTCAACGACCTGAGTTTGAAATACCGGGCGTCAACGGGTTTGAATTTCAGGTCAATGTTCAGGTCTGTATTATCCGTTTTATGTGCCAGGGTGGTCCATGTTTTATTGTCGGGCGATGCCATCAGCTGAAATTCGGTTGAAAAGGCGATTTTGCCGAATGTTATTTTAGCTTCGGTGATGCCGGTTTCTACCTTCATCAGGTCAACGAGCAGCGTCCAGGGGTACTGGCCTCCGGCTTGCGCCATCGTGGAGGGGTCGCCGTCGATACCGTTTTCCGCGAAATAGATCTGGTTGGCTGGGCCCAGGCTACCGTCGTTGTTGGCGCGTAGAAACGCCTGTTTGCCGATTACAAGATTGGGTTTTGCGGCTTTGGAGCCCGTTTTTTCGTATTTTAAACTCAGTAGCTGGCCAATTTTATCGTCCACAATAGGTTGCTTCGCGCCTTGCGGACTTAAAATATTGTATCCCATAATCCGGTAATCGTTGGTTGCCGGCAGGTTTTTGAAATCCTCGGCCGCAAACTTGTCGTTACTGTTCTCCCGGATCCCGATCACATACGATTTGCCGGCTTCGAGTGTCAGCGGAGGGATCTCAGCGTACTGATAGCCATCCGCATCGACGGGCAGGCTTGCCGTATTGAGGGAGGCCGTCAGCAATGGATAGTCATCCACATAGCGCTTGATAATGATGGAATGCCTGCTATTGTTGCCGGGCAGGTTTCTGCGTCCGATCTCCGTCAGGCGGATGGGCACGGAGCCCACGGTAATGCGCATGCCCCTGTAAAAGCTTTTGGGTTCCGTTTTTCCTTCCGGAGCCGCTTCCGTCGCTGCCGGAGCGGCCAAACGTGCGTTTGTGGCAACTTTCCTGGGACTGTTTAGTACTGTAAATGTCTGATCGAAAATCTTACTGGCCGGCTTGCCAGGCTCAACTGAAATAGCCTGAACCCGGCTGGTTTTACCGATCGCTATCGGGCCCTTGTAGGCTTTGCTCGCGGTGCTCGGGCGGCTTCCGTCGGTGGTGTAGTAAATCTTGGCGCGCGCCGACGCCGTCAGTGTCAGTTTTTGGCTGCTGCTGTAATCGACGGTATCCGAAAGAGAAGCCTGCGGTGTAGGGCTCCATCCCTGATTTTTTTTGACGAAGCTGGCGATCTGTTTGAGTTCTTCCTGATAAAGCTCTGGGAAAATGTCGCCATTCGCCGGAACCGGGTAGCTGAGCATGTAAGTCGCACCCACCTCCCAGTTCTTTTTGATATTCCTGATCATCATATCCAGTGGCTTTGGCGACCTTTCTTTCGGATCTTCCCGCCACGACCAGGTGTTGTCCAGCAGGTTATCGACTTCGATAGCCAGTTTCTTTCTGACTGTACTAGGTTTAGCCACTTCCAAAGCCGTCTCGTGCGGCGAAGTGCCGCCTTCGTAGACGATCACGTCGGTATTCGGATATTGCAGCACTGTTCCCCCGAAGCCCATGCCGGTATTGTTGGCGAAGATCACTTTCGGATTGTTGGTGCGCATAATGGGGATCATCTTATTCCACGGAAACCAGTTGTAGTCAAATCCCTTGTACAATTCAGTAGCAGAAGTCATATCTACCCAAAAACCATCGACGCCCAGCGCGATCAGTTCTTTGATCAGGCCCAGATTGAGTGTGCCGTACGTGCCGTCGGTACCGGTATCGATAACATCCTTGTTCCAGCCGTTGTCTGGCGCGATGTAGGCGATGAAGCGAATGCCTTTTTTGTGACATGCATCTACAAGTTCCTTCACAATATTGCGCGACGTTTTCAGTTCGAGCTTGCTGGGTGTGGTGGACGGCCAGAGGCGTACGCCGTCGCCGGCCTTTACATTGGCTGTCAATACCTTACCGCCCAGGTCGACCACCGTCTGCGCCCACTGGTCGGCATTGAACTTCGTGATTCTTTTCTCAAACTGTGCAATGCCGTCCTTGCCTTTCAGACTGGGATGGCTGTAAGCGCCCCAGGTAATGTATATCCCGAATTTGGCATCCGAGAACCATTTCGACCGGTAGGGGGCCGCTTCGAAGACGAGCGGTTTGGTGGCGGAAGCGCCTTTGGCGTCGGTAACCTTCGCTGTGAAGGAATAGTTGCCCTCTTTGGTTGCCATACCGCGTATTTTTCCGTTTTTGTCGAGCTTAAGACCTTTCGGTAATGTGCCGCCCGCCAAAGCCCAGCTGTAAGGAGGCGTACCGCCTTCGGCTGTCAGCTGGAAGAAGGGGGATGGCCCTGCTTCCGTCCATGACTGGTACGAGATGTTATCGACAAATGCGGGATAGATCGACGTTTTGGGATTTTTTTTGTATTCGGCGGAAGATGTAGTGGTGATCCGGAGCCCGGAATTTTGCCCGGAGCCGGACAATGGGAGCATTAAAAATAGAAACAAGATACCACCAACCAGTTCAGAAATTCGTTTCATAGCAGCAAGGTTGTTTTGGCAAATATGGTTAGAAATACTGTGCCAAATGGTCAGTGGTCCATTAAAATTAGCCAGCGACACACGCGAATTCGGCTTAATATTGTTACTTTGCCCCAACTTTTACCACGCTATTGCTTCACCCGAATGCGTTGAAATGAACGTCTGATATGTTATTTAATTCAATCGAATTTGCAGTATTTCTCCCCATCGTTTTCATATTGTATTGGCTTTTACCAAGGAATACGGTAAAATATCAAAACATCCTCGTACTCCTCGCCAGCTACTTTTTTTATGGTTGTTGGGACTGGCGTTTCCTGGGGCTTCTGGGTTTTTCCACCCTGCTCGATTTTTATAGCGGACTGCGCATTCATAATTCGCAATCGGAGGGAGCACGTAAGCGCTGGCTGATCGCGAGTGTGACGATTAACCTCGGATTTCTGGCCTATTTTAAATATTTCGGATTTTTCGTAGAGTCCTTTGCCGAATTGCTTTCCTCCAATGGTTTGTAGGCCTATTCCAGTACATTGAACATTATTTTACCAATTGGGATTTCGTTCTACACATTCCATGGGCTTTCCTATGTGTTCGATATTTATAACAGAAAGATAACACCCACTACCAATTTCATCGATTACGCGCTGTTCGTAAGCTTTTTTCCGTTGCTCGTGGCCGGGCCTATCGAACGGGCGACGCACCTTTTGCCGCAAATCGAACGTCCGCGTACTTTTCAGTATTCCAAAGCTGTTGACGGGCTTCGTCAGATGTTGTGGGGCTTTTTCAAAAAGGTAGTGATCGCCGATGGTTGTGCTGCCTATGCTACCCCTATTTTTGGGGATCCCGGAAGTTACAGCGGAAGCACCCTGGCCCTGGCCGCGGTATTCTTCGCATTCCAGATCTACGGCGACTTTTCGGGCTATTCCGACATTGCGCTGGGTACCGCCAGGCTCTTTGGTTTTGAATTACTTAAAAACTTCAACTTCCCGTACTTTTCAAGGGATATAGCCGAATTCTGGCGTCGCTGGCATATTTCGCTCTCGTCGTGGTTCAAGGATTACCTGTACTATCCGCTGGGGGGAAGCCGTCATGGAAAGCTCCAAACGATCCGTAATACGATGATTATCTTTACCGTCAGCGGTTTTTGGCATGGTGCGAACTGGACTTTTATAGCCTGGGGTGTATACCACGGGTTGCTTTTCCTGCCGCTGCTGATATTTGATAAAAACCGCAAAAATGTAGGTCCCGTAGCCGCAGGGCGACTGCTACCTTCCATCAGGGAGGCATTTCAAATGGTACTCACTTTCAGCCTGGTCACGATCGGCTGGATATTGTTCCGGTCGGAGAATATCACAAAAGCCGGTGAGTACCTGAAAGGCATTGCAAATAAGTCGCTTTTTTCCATGCCGCTTCACAGCGGTTACCATACATTGATGATTTTCATCGCATTAATGTTCGGTATCGAATGGCTCGAACGCAGCAGTAACCATCCTTTCGAAACGGTACATGCCAAATATCCCGTGATCCGTTGGGGTATGTATCTGTTTCTGCTGGTGCTTTGTCTGGCCAACTACAAACAGGATCAGGAATTTATTTACTTTCAGTTTTGACAATGAAGCGATTTGTCACGCGCACTATCATTTTCGCTGGCCTGGCATTTTTGCTGCTGGCCGTAGCGCTCTTTATATTGCCTAACCCGGTTGCAAAGCACAACATGCTTGGCGCATTGCTCGATAAACACGAAATGCTGCGAAAAACGGCTCGTCCGGACTCTGGTAGTACGGGCAACGGGCCGAGGATTGTCATCATAGGCGGGTCAAATGTGGCTTACGGGCTGGATAGTAAACGTATTCAGGATGCGTTGCACATTCCGGTTGTGAATGCAGGCCTTCACGCGAGCCTGGGAATGAAATTCTACCTTACCGATGTAAAACCTTACATCAGGGAGGGGGATATTGTCGTAGTGATCCCCGAATACAGCCAATATTATACCGACTCATTTTACGGTAATATGGAGCTCGTTTCGATCCTGTTCGACGTTTATCGAGATGGTATGAAGCAGATCGATGCCAAACAGTGGTTTCATCTGATGAAATTCATACCATTTTATGCCGCGTCAAAACTCAAAATGTCCCGGGAGCCCAGCCCCACGGCACCCGTCGACATTTACGACCGGAAAGCATTCAACAGCTTTGGCGACGCATATGTGCACTGGACATTGCCCGCGAGGAAATTCAAAGCCGCCCAAAAGGCCAGGGAAGAGGATCACGTAAACCCGGAAGCGATAAAGCTGCTGGTCGATTTCCAGAAATTTGTAGAAAGCAAAAAGGCGACGATGTTACTTTTACCGCCTGCATATCAGTCGACCTCATTCGTTAATCAAAAACCGCTGATCGACAAAATTTATCAGGCTATCAAAGAAAATCATCTCCCGGTAATCGCGACGCCAGAACGCTACGAACTCCCCGATTCTGTATTTTTTGATACCAGCTATCACCTGATCCTGCCCGGCATCGAGCGCCGAAGTGAATTGTTGATCGAAGATCTTGGACGGGCAATCCCCGGGCATTATGTAAGTCTCGGGCAATAACTTTCGCCAACGATATCATAAGAAAAGCCGCTCCATTCCGAGCGGCTTTTCTATTAAAACCTCGTATCCGTTTCCGGAACAGTTTTAAAAAGTATAAGTAAAGTTGGCCAGAAGTGCCCGCGGCGTTTGGGGAGCGATGGTTGACCAACCTTTGAAGTATTCTTTATCAAATGCATTGTTGAGTTTCAAGCCGACGCGGTAATGCGCAGCCTGATAGAACAGCGACGCATTCGCAATCGTGTAGGCAGGTAGCAGAAAGTCGCCGGTGGAAGCGTAGTTGATCGCGTAGCGCTCGCTGGCACCATTGAAACCCGCTCCGATTCCAAATCCTTTCAGCTTTCCAGCAGGTAGTTCGTAGTTAGCCCACAGGTTGTACAGCGTCTTCGGGCCTGCTCCCAAAGGACGTTTGTTCAGGATTTCTTCGTTATCCGATTTAGTCGTCTTGCTTTCGTTGTTACTGAATCCGGCCCTGACGTTCAGTCCGTTGAACGGGTTGGTATTAAGCTCTACCTCGAACCCGCGGCTATAAGCTTCACCTCCCTGGATTTTGTTGAAAGGAGAGGCCGGATCGGAAATTACCTGGTCTTTTACCTTGATATCGTAGTAGCTGACGGTCAGGTTCAGTTT
>CBIHPQ010000241.1:0-10459 GCA_966211825.1 uncultured Dyadobacter sp.
TTAATTATTCCAATACCTTACTGGACTATTGCGGTGAATTCGATCTCGACCAGGTAGTCGGGTGAAACCAACTTGCTGATCTCGTAAATACCGGTTGTCGGCTTGACCTCCCCAAAATACGCACCATGTGCGCGGGCAATATCCTCAAAAAGGGTAATATCTGTTGTAAAAATTCGCGTACGCACGACATCCGCGAGGCTGGCACCGGCATCCTGCAACACCTTTTCGATGCGTTCGATGATGTTGTTTGTTTGTGCATAGGCATCGTCGGCCTTCACTTTTTCACCATCCACGATAGCAACCGTCCCGGCGACCTCAACGATATTCCCGATCCGAACCGCCCGGCAATACCCCATTTTGTCTTCCCAAGGGGATCCTGAGAGTATATTTTGTCTTGACATATATGTTTGTTAAAATAGAAATTGCTCAAAGGTAAGGATCAATCGGATTTGAGAAGCCTTCGGAACCGACGTTTTACACTGGCAGATGCCGCGAAGCAATCTTTCAAGTACTTGAATTCATTGCTCCTCATCCGGCCAAGAATGCGGTAATCCAGACCTTGAACCGGGTAAATATCTTGCAGTGTGGCGATTTCATATTCATCTATTTGTTGCCCATAGACAAATGTATCCAGTGGAAATGCCCAATTGTTGATTGTGACCGGTGAGCCTGCTTTGAAAACAAAGCAGTTGAAGCAAGCCTCCGGAATGTCTATGCAACCGTAAGATTCCGAGGCAACATTGGGCCGATAGTCGCGGCTTGATGGAAGACTTGCAAGTAGGGTGCTCGACCCTGTGCATTTGAGTACTATGAAATATTTGGCCTTGGGAATATTACCATTCATAAAATAGAATGGATCAAAGTACAGAACGTCCCCTTCTTCGCCCATTGACTATATTTTAAGAGCTTTTGTGTTTTTTAAATAGCTCAGTTGATCTTGGTAAATCTCCTTTTTCAGGGGCATTGTTTCGAGCAGCCGTGAAAAATCGATGGGAATCTCGGTGGAATTCAGGTGACCCATTTCCAGATGTTCCAATACACCATTTTCCTGTGCAGTGATATACCATAACGAGTGCTTTCGATGCGTGAGCTGAATAAGTTCTGCGGCGGTTGTAGCCTGGAAGGTTTCCACGATATGTTCCAGCAAATCCATTTCGTTGTCAGAAAACTCATCGTCGGAAAACGCTCTTTTAGGTGCGATGAAGACAGAGCCGTCGGAAGCAGTGTTTCGCGTAATGTAATTAGCCAGTAAAACGGGTTCGTCCGAAGATAGGTCAACAAAAATATCTCTGGACACGGGGCCCAGCTTCCACACGGAGAAATCCAGATTGAAGAAAGGTAACCCGTAAGTTCGTACCGCATATTCCTCTATCAAATAGATCAATTTAAGGAGCTTGGTTTTGGATAACGGCTCGATCCGTTCGGCAAGGTATATCACAGCATTACCTAGCTTATCAATCTCAGAATTTGAAAAAAGGTGCAGCATGAAAGTTCTGGTAGGATTATTTAAAATTACATTTTGTAAACAGATTACCCAAAAACTCTGTTCCTTAGAAGGCTTTCTCCTCCTCCCAAATCGCCAGCGCCAGCCGGATCTGCCCGTAGTCGAACTGCTCGTTCAGCAGTTCGAACAGCGGTTTCAGCGGGTCGTTCTTTCCGGCTTGGATTTCCTGTGCGGCGGCGATGATCGTTTTGAAAGCTGACGGCTCGATCAACGATTTGAGGTCGATGCCGTGGCCGTCTTCTTTCAGTTTTACCAAATGCGAGATGATCGTGACCGGGTTAAGGTTGCGTTTTTCTGCAATATCCCTGATCGAATACCCTTCTTTGTAAAGGTCCAGGGTTTCTACGAACGTCATACCTTTCATGACCCGGGTGCCGGGCACGTTGTTTTCGCGGGCGAAATCGAGGATTTCGTTGATAAACGCTTCTCCGTAGCGGCGGAACTTCTCGGCCCCTATCCCCGAAACGGCTTTCATCTGCGCTTCGGAAACCGGTTTTTTCTGTGCCATTTCCGAGAGCGTGGCGTCGCTGAATACGACGTAAGGCGGTACACCCAGGGCATCGGCCAGCTGTTTGCGAAGCTGGCGAAGGCGTTCGAACAGTGCATCGCGGATGATTTCCTGCTTTGGTTTTTCTTTGGCAACAAGCTCTTCTTCTTTCGCCTTCCGTTCGCTGAGCGGGATGAATTTAACGAGCTGAATGGACTTTTCACCCTTCAAAACCTGCCAGCTAACCGCGTTCAGTTTGAATGAATGTGCCTCATCGTAGGCAATATCCATCACGCCGGAGTTCAGCATCTGGCCCAGATACTCCGACCATTCTTCACCCCGGAGTTCATGCCCGACGCCGAAGGTAGGAAGCCGCTCATAGCCGTGTTGCAGGATATTGCGGTTGCGGCTGCCGCGGAGAATGTCGATGAGCATACCCATGGCCACTTTTTGTTCGGTACGGGCGATGCCGGATAATGCCTTTTGCGCAATAATCGTCGCGTCGAAGCGGGTACGGGGATTGCGGCACACATCGCAGTTACCGCAGTCGTGGTCGACAGGCTCGTTGAAATAGTTCAGCAGGATACGACGGCGGCAAATGTCTGCTTCCGCATATTGCTTCATCCGGTTCAGTTTGGCGTGCAGCAATTCTTTCTGTTCCGCCGACTGATCCGAATTGTTGATCATATCCTGCCTGGTAATGATGTCCAGGTAGCTGTAAAAGAGCACAGTATCCGCACTAGCGCCGTCGCGCCCGGCGCGCCCGATTTCCTGGTAGAAGCTCTCCACATTCGACGGCAGGTTGTAGTGGATCACCCAACGCACATTCGATTTATCGATCCCCATTCCGAATGCAATGGTGGCGACAATGATCTGAATATCGTCCCTCAAAAAATTCTCCTGCACCTGTGAGCGCTTGTCTCCGGCCATGCCCGCGTGATAATACGCTACCTTGAAACCCGCTTTCTGCAAACTTGCTGCCACGGTTTCGGTGCCTTTACGGCTCAGGCAATAGATAATGCCGGGCTGGCCTTCATGGCGGTTCACGAAGCGCTGGATCTGTTCGATGCGCTTTCTTCCGGGCAGGACGTTCAGGCTGAGATTCGGCCTGTCGAAGCTGGAAATGAACGTTTCGGCATGGGTGATGTTAAGCTGCTTCAAAATATCGCGACGCGTGACACGGTCGGCTGTGGCCGTCAATGCGACGATCGGGACGTCGGGAAAACGGATTTTCAGCGAATTAAGCTGCCGGTATTCCGGCCGGAAATCGTGGCCCCAGGAAGAGATACAGTGCGATTCATCGATTGCGAACAGCTGCACGTTCCATTCGCGCAGCATATCGAATGTATTTCCTGCAAAAAGCCTTTCCGGCGCAATGTAGAGCAGTTTCAATTCCCCCAATTTGGCCTGCCACATGACCCGGTCCTGTTCCGTGCCCGAGAGCGTGGAGTTGAGGAACGCGGCGGTAATACCGTTTCCGCGTAATGCTTCCACCTGGTCTTTCATGAGGGCGATCAGCGGCGATATGACTACTGTGAGCCCGTCGCGAAGCACGGCCGGGATCTGAAAACAGACCGACTTCCCGCCGCCGGTGGGCATAAGCACCATACAATCGCGGTTGGCCATGACGGTGTCAATAATCTCGGATTGCTGCGGGCGAAAGGAGTCGTATCCGAAATATTTCTTTAAAGCTTCAAGTTTGTTAATGGGCATGGTGTACTGATTAATGTGCAAAAATAGACTTTCAAAACTGATACATCACCTGCATCTTTGCCTCGCTGCGTTTATTACCTTCAATCTCATTGAGTCCTGAACTGATCTTTTCAATGTCGGAATATCGTGTTTGCGACCATCTGAGCCATATTTTAATGTGTCGCGACACTGTGTAACGCAGCATCAGATAATGCCTCGTACCAGTGTTATAATAGGCCGGAATCGAGAATGCGTAGAGCATATCCCGCTCATACACATATTGCCGGCTGTCGTAATCGTCGGTGTTGAAGAATGCTGCGCGACCGCTTATTTCCAGTTTTGAAAAATGCCAGGTCACATCTTGGGCAATCGTGAAGCCATTGGAGTCTTTGGAATTCCCGTTCTTCAACCCGCCGTACTGCATTCTCGTCCGGAATGCGCATTTCAGCGGAATTTCGTAATCGATATTGAACATCGCTGTCCGTTTAATAGAATGAATCAGCGATGGATCATTGTCTTCTGCCGCCGGATCATTAACCTGCTTATGCTTTTCATGAAACAGCACGTAGGCATTCAGCCGTTTCGAAGGTTTCCAGAGCAAATGCAGGAAGTAGTCGCACCCGCGCGACGGTTTATCGACCTGAAATTTCAGCCACGGAAACCGGAAATAGTCGCCATAGGCGCTCCATTGCCATTTTCGGGACGGCGACCAGCGGACACCGGCATACGCACCCCGCTCATTGATAGGCCGCGTGGCTTCGCTGATTGGGTTTCCATAAAATGTGTGAAAATTTCTGGCATAATGCCGGGCCATCAGCGAAAGATCGAGCTTCCTGCTAAGGCTGGCAATGGCACCTCCCATCGCGCCGGTGCCGCCGCTTCTGGAAATGGCCGCTTCTGTAAAAAAGTGAATGTTTTGCCAATGATAGTCTCCGTGCAGGCCTGCCATGAGGTTTTGTCTGCCCGAAAATTCATAGCGATTGTAAAGCAAATCGCGCTTTTGGATGAAAGAATCGTAACGGGTATGAAGCATTGTCACACCAATTTGCCCTTTTTGTGATGCCAGCCGGTGAAGCAAATGCATTCCGAGATTTTGCTCATGAAGCACATTGTGTTTTTCCATCTCGGAAGGTGTTCGGTGGTAGCCTGTAACGGGTAATGACGTGGTAACGGTTGAGTGAATGCTGTCCGGTTCCTGGGTCGCGTCGCGTTTTGTATTCGAAATCAGCAATGTTAGTTCCGTGCGGGCGGTAATGCTCCAGCCGGCCGCGATGCCCCTGAAAAAGTTGGCTTCGGTGGCGGAGGTGTAGGGTTTCAGGCCGGTGGTACTTCGGTAAACGGTGCGGATTACTTCGGAGCCTTTCCCCAGCGAAAACCCAGCCCCAAGCACCATTCCCTGTCCGGCCTGCATTTGAAAGTCGCCGATGATGAGGTTTTTAAGTTTTCCCCTGTTGATGAGCTGTGCGTGGAACGAGGTATAATCAATGCCAAAAAGTTGCTTTCCAGGTTTCCAGTGCCATATTTCTTCACCAGAATCCTTTTCCAGGGTTATTCCAAAACTATAAGCGCCGCTCCGGGCATTGCGGTAGCGAACATAGCCATTGAATGCCGGCCCCTGGTATTTGGTAGTGGAGGAGCTGGCGTCCGGCGGGGCAAAACCTTTTTGACGCTCCAATAACTTTCCCGAACGAAACATCAGGAAATGCTGACCCGGATTTTTCAATGCGTCGCGAACAGAAACCGGTTTGGTACTGATCGTTACAAACGGAAGCAGCCTGCGTATGACGTAAAGGTCAAAGCCCCGGATCGTTTGCAGCTCGTAAAGCGATAGCAATGCGCCGGCTTTTGTTCGGTATTCAAAAAATGAACGGATCTGCTCTTCGCTAAGAATAAATGTGGCAGCCAGATCATCCGGAGTAGCGGTATTGAGGTCGAGCGGACTGGCGTAGAGCTGTAAAAGTGACTCGTAAAGGTCCTCGGAGTCGTCGGGCGGAAGTGGAAATAGTTCTGAAATGAAGCGGTTGATATCGATTTCGCCGCGTGGAGGACCGCCTCCGGGAGGCTTTTGCGCGAGCGCTGTTATGCCCATGCAGAGTAATGCGGCTACGCACAGGGTGTACCCGACAGGAAACCCTTGAAGATCAAAAGCGTATGTGGTTTTCATCGATCTCAGCATACGCTTTTGATATGTATGAAAAGGTTAGAAGGCTTTCAAACTTAAATCCAGACTTCGCGCCTGATGCGTGAGCGCACCGCTGGAAATTCCATCCACACCGGTTTCGGCCACTGCGCGTAATGTTTTTTCGGTAATGTTGCCGGACGCCTCTGTCTCGTACCGCCCGCCGATCCTTTTCACCGCTTCCCTCATATCATCGAGCTTGAAATTATCCAGCATGATAATATCCACCTGACCCACTCTGAGCACTTCGTCCACCTCCGCAAGGTTGCGCGTCTCGATCTCGATTTTCAGCTTCCGGCCGGTTTCTTTCAGGTATTTCTGAGCCCCGGTAATGGCCGCTTCAATGCCGCCGGCGTAATCCACGTGGTTGTCCTTCAACATGATCATGTCGTAAAGGCCCATCCGGTGGTTCACAGCCCCGCCGATTTTCACAGCCATTTTTTCAAAAAGCCGGAAATTCGGTGTCGTTTTGCGGGTATCGAGCAATTTTACGGGCAAATCCTTGATCAGGTCCGACATCTGCCGGGCATAAGTGGCAATCCCGCTCATACGCTGCATAATGTTCAGCACCAGCCGCTCGGCTTTCAGGATCAGACGTGCATTTCCTTCTACCGTAAAAACAATGTCTCCTGTTGATACGACGGAACCGTCAAAAAGTAACACATCAATTTTCGGAAGGGGGTAACTGTAATATTTAGCGGTCTCATCAAAGATGATCTGCGCTACTTCCACACCCGCGAGTACACCGTCCTGCTTCACCAGCAACTTGGCGCGCTTGGTCGCATTGGCGGGAACGCTGGCCAGGGATGAATGGTCTCCGTCACCAATATCTTCCAGCAATGCAAGCCTGAGAAGATTCCGGAGTTCGTGTGGATCAGTTTCCATTTTAGTTGAAATTAAAATCAGTAGGTTTGCTGCCGGTACGCCATGTTATAGCGGATGGCAAACGTAAAAATGTTGGAATTCGTAGCCACATTCACATCCTGTGACCTGATCTTCCTGATCTGGTACCGGCCGTCGAGGAACAAATTGTGGGCCAGTGAGTAGGACAGCCGTAAATCTGTAAATAATGTTTTCGCTTTAATGCCCTGACCGATCTTTTGGTTGATATTGCTTTCGTCTCCTGGGCGTCCCCAATCTCTTGTTTCGTAACTTTTCGAAATATCACCGCCATAATTCATGGGTGGTCCGGTAGTCGGGTTTTTACCCTGCATCGCCGACATAACAGTGCCGTAAATGGACAGTCTTGGTGTGACTTTATATCTTAAAATACCTAAATATTCCCGGAAATTCGCGCCCAGCGGGTGTGCAAGCGCCTGCCCGTAATGCATGTAGTTGCGCCCGCCGTCCTTATGCGAGTACGTGTAGGGGCGCACGACGTTGTATTCGGCCTGCAAGTCAAGGTTTGGTATTCCAAAAGCATCTACATATTTGGCACCTAGCTGGAAGCTGTATTTGTTGGTCCAGGACCCGCTGCCATTAAAAAGAAATCTCGTCAGAAACTCATCGAGTACGAACTGGCTGTAAATGGAAGCGGTTTTACCCACGAGCCACCGGAAATCGAAACCGAGCAATGCGTTGTCCTGGCTACCGATGTACGATTCTACGTAACGGTAAAAAATGATCGGGTTCAGATAGTTAAGGTCGTACCCGCCGCCGACTGAATCGCGGTTGAAAACCTCTGCTTCGAAAACCCCGAAATTGATTTTGTCCGTGAGGTTAACACTCAAATGGTGGATAGCCGCGAATTTCTTTTTTCTCAAAAACTCCGAAAACGCGTCCTCTCCGCCATCGATCATGCTGGTCCAGAGGTTGGTATAATGGAACCGGCCCAGCTGGGTGTCCAGGCGCAGAAAAAGGTATGGGCTGCTGTTGTCCGAAAGGATCAGCGAGCGGTAACCGCTGCCGAATGTGTTGTAATCATGGCCAAACTTGACATTGATGGCTTTGAGCGGCCGGAATGTAATGTAACCCCGCGCCGAAAGAAAATCGGTGCCATGGTTGCGTGTCGATTTGGCCAGACCTTCGCCCGGGAAGCTGTATTTCGGGGCAAAGCCATTGACATATCTTGGAAAACGACCCTGATTATCAGACACAAATGTGTAGAACCCCAGCTTTTCATTGATCATCCCCCTGATCTCGACCCCGCGGCCGGTAAACCAAAGACTTTGATGCGACGTGGTGTCGTAGCTGTTGTCCTTTCCGATAAAATTGGTAGTAGTAAAATTAAAATGCAGGTCGAAATCTTTATTATGAATGCTGTACAGATCGGCAGGGTGGTGGAAGAACTTCCGTTTCTGACCCGGCGGCGGCGATTTAAACCAGCCAAGCCGCGCCAGTTTATTGTATTTGGCCGAATCGGTCGAGATCATTCCTCTGGTCCATTCCCAACTGTCTTCGCGAAGGTAATCGATCGTTTCCCAGTCACGGTCGGTGAGGTCCACGGTGCCTTCTTTTAATATAGAATCGGTGAGAGCTACGACTGCTTTGCGCTCGAACGGCTTTGCATTGGAATGAAAACCTTCCGAAAATTTGCCTCTTTTAATTTCCAGGCGGTCAATGAGATGATAATAGTCGTCGTTTAGCGGAACGAATGAACTTTGCGCGTGTACGTAAGCTGAGGATACCAGTGTTAAAAACAGTAATTTAAAATGCCGGATAATTCCTTGATACATAGGCAACAAAATTCTTCTGATACGGCAACATGAGCTCGTGCGCGTAATTTTTAGAAATGGTGTTCCAAATTACGTCAATGAATTTGTATTATCTTGCATGGAGTAGTCTAAAAAACTGTCACTCCTATGTTTTTACTTTCTCAGAAACCTTCCATAGCGGATCACTACCTGGCCGAATTGCGTGACGTAAATTGTCAGAAAGACCGGATGCGGTTTCGCCGGAATATGGAACGGGTGGGAGAGTTGCTGGCCTACGAGCTGTCTAAAACGCTTTTGTACAAAACAGAGAAAGTTGAATCCCCGCTGGGAGTTGCGTCGTGCCGGTCGATGTTGCAACCGGTTGTGCTTGCTACCATCCTGCGTGCCGGGCTACCATTTCACCAGGGCTTCCTGAATATTTTTGACAAGGCCGACAATGCATTTATCGGCGCTTACCGCGGGCATCACATCAATGCAGAGGAAGAGTTCACGGTCGAAATGGATTATATCACCAGCCCCGACCTGACCGGCAAGATACTCGTGATGATCGACCCGATGCTAGCCACCGGCCGGTCGATGGAAAAGGTTTACCATGCATTGCTGCGCTTCGGTATTCCTTCACAAACGCACATTGCCTCTGTAATCGCAAGTCCCGAGGGAGTTGAATACCTGCAAAAAAGGATCCCGCAATGCCGCTTATGGCTTGGCGCCGTGGATCAGAAGCTGAACGAACAATATTATATAGTACCAGGCCTCGGCGACGCCGGCGACCTGGCTTTTGGAGAGAAATAACTGCGGCTTCGCGGCAACTTTCAGTTCAGCAATTCATCAAACATAATGGACACGTAGTAGGTGCTGCCCACATTCGGGCTGGCATAGGATTGCACGTAAGATTTTCCAAACAGATTGGTACCCCCCAGCTTGATGATCGACTTAATCGCCGGGACTTTGAGGCTAACCTGCGCGTCGATATTGCTGATCGCGGGCACCTGCGTATTTGAAAACACCGGCACATCGGTGGTAGTAGGGACCACAAAGCTCGATTCCCACAAAAACGCCTGCTGATAACGATACACCACATTGAATCCCCAGGTGTTGGAGCTGGTAATGCGCCGGCCGAAATTCAAGTTATAGCGGTATTTCGGGGTATTAAACTGTGAATATTGTACTTCCGGCGACGGAGTGAAGTCTTTGAGCTCATTGTTCGCCACATTACCGCCGATGTTGAAGCCTTTGGGTAATGCATAGTTCAGTCCGATCGCGAAACCGCGCGTGGTAATGGTTTCCGTTGTATTCACGGTCCGTGCGAAACCCTGGTAGTTACCCACGCCGATACCCGATTCGATGGGTAGCCCTGGCGCAGCCGCAGCAGTAGGCACGACGATCACCGTACCCCCTATCAGGTTTTTGTATTTACTAATATAATAATAGGCATCGATAAACAGCCTCTTTGCGATAATGCCTTTATAGCCAATTTCATAGGAGGCAATGCGCTCGGGTTTTAGTTTCACCGGTTGGTATTTGGGCAGTTTTCCCAATGCATAGGCCTTCGCCAGGTCGGGGATCAGCCCAGGTACCTGCGCTGCAAGAATACCCGGAAGTTTCGCCGACAGTACACCGGGGAGCGTCTGGTTCACACCGGCAGCAATGGCCGCCTGGATCACCGCAGGGTCGTTTGGAATCGTTCCCGCTGCTACTCCCGCCGTAACCTGCGCGGTTACGGCCGAGGTGACCTGCTGCGTAATAGCAGTGGTCGCTTGTTGAGTAACTACTACTGTCGCATATTGCTGGGCACTTTGAATGATAGACGGGTCGCTTTGCACAACGGCTGCCACATTCGCTTCCGACAGGTTTTGGCGAAGAATACCGCTCGACAAATTATAACGGGAATCAAATTCCGGCAAGCCGCCTACCAGTGTCCCTGATGGAGTTTTGAGGTAGAT
>CBIHPQ010000242.1:0-10398 GCA_966211825.1 uncultured Dyadobacter sp.
AAAATAGGGCTTTTCTTTTTTTATTCGGGGTATGAAAAATGTGTCTTTGGGTTCGTATGTGCCGGATGGGGCAGCTGAATATTGCCAGGAGTTGTATCGAACCCACCGCTTTGATTTTTTTCTCTCACGCCCGCGCCGTACCCGCCTGGGCGATTTTACCGTAAAGCCCGGCATGGTTCCCCGGATCACGGTCAATGTAAATCTGAATCCTTATAGCTTTCTCATCACATATCTTCACGAAGTGGCCCATTGCGTTGTGCATTACAAGTATAAAGGTCGCGGCAGAAGACGGGTTGCTCCGCATGGTGCCGAGTGGAAGCACGAGTTTCGCGAGTTGCTGGTGCCGGTGATGAACGAAAGTATATTTCCGGAAGACATTCTCGCACACCTGCTTCGTTATGCTCAAAACCCCGCAGCATCTACCGGCGGTGACCAGAAACTTTTTAATGCGCTCAGAAAACACGACGAGCATGAGTTGAATGTCGGGAAAGTATGTCTGTTCCAGCTGGATGAAGGCACCAATTTCGTTTTTCAAAACAGGACATTCACGCGCGGAACGCTCAGGCGCACCCGCGTACTCTGCACCGACAAGGCCTCACAACGTCTCTACACGATCCCGGCTCATGCATTGGTTGAAGCATGCTGATCTACGCAAAATGGCAGGCCATACAGTTTTAAGCTGTCTGGCATTGCTGGTTTCTTTCTTTTCCTATGCACAAAAATCGGTATTATCGGAAGGCCAGTGGTTTAAACTGGCAGTTACCGAAGCGGGCATTTACCGTGTCGATGCCGACCTGCTGGCCCGGATGGGCGTCGATATCGCATCCGTTCGTCCTGCCGGCATTCGTATCTACGGAAACGGCGGTGCGATGTTGCCGCAATCCAATCAGGCAGGGTATGTGAATGCATTGACGGAGAATGCGATCTGGGTTAGCGGGGGAGAGGACGGCAAGTTCGATAAGGCTGATGCCGTTTATTTTTATGCAGAAGGCCCGCACATTATTCAATATGACCCCACAAAAGCGGAACTCCGGCATCAGATCAATTACTATTCCGACTCAAGCTTCTATTTTATCACTTTCTCGGAAAACGATGGCCTGAGGGTCAAACCTGATGCGGGACTTTCGGTAAATGCGCCAAAAACCGTCAGTCAATTCGACGATTACTGGTACCACGAAACGGAATCGTCCAATACACTCAAATCCGGCAGGGACTGGTGGGGGGAATACCTGGGTGCTTCGTCGGGCTTCAGTGTTGATGTCAATATGCCCGGTGTGGTACCATCCTCGGACTTTAAACTAAGGACTTCGGCCATTGGAGCAGCCCAGGTGCCGACGCGTTTTATATGGCAGGTCAATGGCGGTGAGGTGGGGCAGGAGGCAATCGGGACCGTCAGCCCCGGCACTTATGATGTGAAGGCTTTACAGACGGGGACTACCTATTTAGTAAAGAATGCGCCGGCTTCCGGTAAATTTTCAATTGGTGTAACCTATCAAAAAAATGGCCAGAGCTCTGCCGAGGCGTATCTTGACTATATTGGCTTGCAGGTCAAACGGGAGTTGCGAAACTATGACGGTCAGCAAATCTATCATTTACTGCCCCAATCGTCGGATACCGTTACGTATCAGTTCACCGGTTCTTCGGAGGGTTTCAATCTTTGGAATATCACAAATCCACTGGCACCGCTTGCCATATCCCAAAAAGATGCGACCGGCGCCTTTCGCTGGACGGCCAAAGGGGCCAAAATCCTTCAAAAGTACATCAGTTTTCAAACGGGTAACGCAATGCAGCCCGCGAACTGGCAACGCATAGCAAACCAGAATATCGCCCCGGCCGCTACGCCCGATATGCTGATCGTCACACCTCCCGCATGGGCAGGTGAAGCCAACCGTCTGGCCGGGTTCAGGAATACGCGTGACGGGTTGGATGTACTGGTGGTGACGACCGATCAGATCTACAATGAATATGCTTCCGGCCGCCCGGATGTGAGTGCGATCCGCGACTTCACCAGGCAGCTCTACCAAAGATCAGCCGGAAAATTGAAATACCTTTTACTGTTCGGTGATGCCACCTATGATTACAGGAACCTGCTTCAAAACCAGGCGCAGCGCGCGGATTGGGTGCCTGTGTACGAGAGCCGCGAGTCGCTGAATCCCGTTTATACCTATTCTTCCGACGATTACTTTGGATTTATGGAAGCCAATGAAGGAGACTGGAATGAAACTACGGCCGGTGACCATACCGTCGATATCGGTGTAGGGAGGTTGCCTGTAAAATCGCGGGAGGAGGCAAAGATCGTTGTTGACAAGCTGATTAAATATGAATCTTCGTTCGGGATCTGGAAAAACGGGGTACGGTTTGTAGCCGACGACGGGGATGGTAATATCCACCAGCGCCACGCCGACCAGCTTGCCAACCTGATCCAGGGACGCATGTTTTCGACACGGTCATTTATTGACGAAGTTCCGCAAACGACGACCGATGCCGGGCAGAAGGCCCCGGCTATTAACCAGGCCATCCGCAATGCGATCGACGACGGTACGCTGATATTGAACTACACAGGCCACGGAGGCACCAGCGGCTGGGCGGAAGAACAGGTATTGACATTAGCGGATATGCTTTCGAGCAGAGGGATGGACAATTTGCCGCTACTGATCACAGCTACCTGCGATTTTGGCCGCTACGATGATCCCGGCGCTGTCTCCGGGGCGGAGCTGATGGTTTTGAGCCCG
Source organism: uncultured Dyadobacter sp. (assembly GCA_966211825.1). Taxonomy (GTDB): domain Bacteria; phylum Bacteroidota; class Bacteroidia; order Cytophagales; family Spirosomataceae; genus Dyadobacter. Next base: position 2,733 of record CBIHPQ010000242.1, read on the forward strand.
AAAGGGGCTGCGGTAGGGGCCATCAGTACCACCCGACCCGTTTATTCGAGTACTAATTTCGCATTGAACAAAGCATTCTATGAAGCCTTACTAAATGCAAAACCAGGCCAGCGGCTGGGGGATTTTTTTAAATACACCAAAAACAATGCGCTGGCCGGCAGCCTGAACCGGAATTTCACGCTCCTCGCCGACCCGTCGATGGTGTTGGCCCCCGGGAAAAAAGGAATCCGGTGGAGTTCCGTCCCCGATACTTTGCGGGCCCTGCAGAAGGTAACCCTCCACGCGGAAATTTTTAACCCGGAAACCGGCAAACCCGACCCGGATTTTAGCGGTACGGCAAGAGTGGTGATTTACGACAAACCGATCGAATTCCGTACGCTGGGGAGTGAGGGGAGCCCGGAGGCCTATACGGAGTTTCGCAGCAAGCTTTTCGATGGGAATGTGTCGGTGAAAAACGGGCACCTCCAATGCATTTTGCAAATGCCGAAAGACATCGATTACCGCATTGGCTTTGGGCGAGCGAGCGTGTACGCGGTGAGCACTGACAGTACGGAAGATGCTTCGGCGCAACTCGCACTGGTGGTCGGCGGAAGCGCCACCCAGCAAAAGGACACAATCCCTCCCAAACTGGCCGGTTACCTGAATACGCCCGCATTCCGGGATGGCGACACGGTGGAGCCGTCGTCGGTGCTGGTACTGCGGATGAGTGACGAGAGCGGGATCAGCATCTCGCGCGCGGGCATCGGGCATGATATCACGATGACTTTGAATGATACGCTGACCGTCGTTTTGAATGATTATTACGTGACGGATCTGGACAATTATCAATCGGGTAGTATCAATTATCCGCTCGATAATCTGCCTGCCGGAAAATATATTGTCCGTGTAAAAGTATGGGACGCGTATACTAACTTTTCCGAAATAGCGTTCGGGTTTCTAGTAGGCCCTGCCAAGGGGATTGAGCTCAGCACCTTTAATATTTACCCTAACCCATTTCAGAACGATCTTGCATTCGAGCTGGGGCATAACCGGGTAAATGATGACGTAGAATTAATTTTTAATATATTGCTTGTTAATGGGCAACGTTTGGGCACTTACAAAAAGCTTTATTATAACAGTGAGCCGGTTATCAGGGAAACGTTTGACGCGGTACAATGGCTGAGGACGGCACCAATAGGGCAATCTCTTATTTACCAGTTATCGATCAGATCGTTAAAAGACAATTCTACCGATCAGAAAGCCGGTAAATTGATCCGGTCTCCTTAAGATAATAAAACTTATCAATTTTTTAGTAATAACTATCTTTCATTGTATTTTTGACCCTTTAAAGAAGCTGATACAAGGCACTTCCTATCGCAAATCCAATTTCTATGAGACTTTTTTTTGTTACATTATCCTCACTATTCTTTTTAACATCAGGTACGCTTTTCGCTCAGCTGGATTCTACAAGGAGAATACCGGCATCACCACTTTCCTTTTTGACATTTGCCCCTGATGCTAGAAGTGCAGCGATGGGAGAAGCCGGTGTAGCACTCAGCCCCGATGCAAATTCAACTTACTGGAACGCGGCAAAGCTTCCCTACAATACCAAGGATTTTGGCATTTCTGCTTCCTACACACCCTGGCTCCGTTACCTGGTTGACGATATGTGGCTCGGCTATCTAACAGCCTACAAGAAATTGGGCGACCGCCAGGCAGTAGCGCTTTCCGTCAATTATTTCAACAACGGAGAGCTGGATTTGCGTGATGCAATCGGTAATAACATCGGTTATTTCAATTCACGTGAGGTTGCGATCAACGGAACCTATTCACGCCAGCTCGGCCGCAACTTCTCGATGGGTCTGACATTGAAGTACATCTCCTCGAACCTGGCAGGAAACGCAGTAGTCAACAATGTTTCATTGAGCCCTGCACGTGTAGCGGCCGGTGATATCAGCGCTTACTATAAAAAAGAATTCAAGAACGAAGATACCGGCAGCGAGCTCGTATGGTCGTTGGGTGCCGTGCTTTCAAACCTGGGTGGCAAGATCAACTACGGTTCCAGCACAGATACAGAGAACTTTATCCCTACAACCCTGAAAATTGGTACCGGGTTATCGTATACCGGCGACGGAAGAAACCGCTTCAACCTGATCGTCGATTTCAGCAAACTGATGGTGCCGACTCCGGATGGCAAAACCAATATCAATACCAAACCGTTGCTGAACGGCGTATTCGGATCGTTCTCGGATGCTCCGGATGGATTTAAAGAGGAAATCCAGGAAGTGGCCATTGCAACCGGTGTGGAATACTGGTACAACAATATCTTCGCTTTGAGAGCGGGTTATTTCGGAGAAAGCAAAAACAAAGGCGACCGTCGCTTCTTTACTGCCGGTGCAGGCCTTCGTTTCGCAGACAAATATTCTGCCGACTTCGCTTATATGTTCCCGACAACACAGGGAAGCCCACTTGCACAGACATTGCGTATCACGTTGTCGCTTCAATTGAACAAAGCTGAAAAGCTGGACGTAAGCGACACCGAAAACTAAGCATTAACAGAATTTAATTATTCAGAACGAATGGCGTTATTGCAACGTCATTCGTTTTTTTATACTCATCGCTGCCCATGTCACTGGACCGTACCATTGCCCCTGATTTCAAAAGCGTCAAAGCCGTCAATCTGCCGGAGCCCCAAACCTATACCCTCGATAACGGGATCGCATTGCATGTGATCAACATCGGGGAGCAGCCTGTGGTGCGCCTGGAATGCATTTTCGAGGCGGGTAACTGGTATGAAACCGAGGCGGCAGCGTCATATTTTGCCGTCAAAATGCTGATGGAAGGGGTGGAAGGAATGACTTCGCAGGAAATCAGTGAAGCATTCGACCAGGTTGGTGCATTCACCGAAATGACCCACACATCGGACCGCGTCGGGATTGTCGTTTATTGCCTGTCGCGCTTCCTGCCCGAGGTGTTGCCGCTGGTACAAAAGCTGATCAGTAATGCTACATTCCCCGAGAAAGAGTTTCAGGAACTGAAAAACATTACGGTCCAGAATTTAAAGGTGAATAGGGAAAAGACGGCCTATCTGGCAACTACGGAGTTCAGGGCGCGGCTGTTTGGAACGAGCCACCCTTACGGACAAAGCCAGAGCGCAGAAGAGATCGAGGCACTGGGAATGGAGGCCGTCCGGGCGCATTACGAGCGCTTTATCCGCAACAGCAAATTCACAACCGTGCTCGCCGGACAGGTTACCGGGGCCGATGTGCAGCATGTAAACGCGACATTGGGACGGAATTCCGTTGATACCGACGCCGGAAAAGTGTCCTTTACCGCTTCCGAGGCTTATCAGGGTGAAGAGACGATCGTAGAGCGCCAGGAAAGTGTCCAATCGTCGATCAGGATGGGCCGGGTGCTTTTTAACCGCCATCACCCCGATTATTTCAAAATGCTCGTCACAAACGAAATCCTGGGTGGTTATTTCGGGTCGAGGCTGATGAAGAACATCCGCGAGGAAAAGGGCTTAACTTACGGCATTTCTTCGCACGTGGTTACGTTGCGTAACGAAGGTTACCTGATGATCGGCACGGATGTGAAGAAAGAATTTACCCAGCAAACCATCGACGAGATCCAAAAGGAAATTTTCCACCTGCAAACTGAGCTGGTGGGGGCCGAGGAGTTGCAGACCGTCAAGAGCTTCATGGCCGGCGAATTTGCCGGTTCGCTGAATACCGCCTTCGAAGTGGCCGACCGGCGCAAGATATTGCTGCTCGACAGCCTTCCTGCCAATTTCTTCAACCAATATATCGACCGCGTTCGCGCCACTACGGCTGAGGATGTCATGGAAATGGCGAAGCGCTACCTGCACCCTGAAAATATGCTGACGGTAATTGCAGGTGGTAAATAACTATTGGCTGGCCTTGTCCAGGGCTTCTTTGTAAGCTTTGAGGCAGCGCTCACGGGCCATTTTGTGATCCACGATGGGTTGGGGATATGCATCGGTACCATATTCCGGGACCCACTTTTTGACATATTCCATTTTAGGGTCAAACTTTTCTGCCTGCGATGCCGGGTTGAATATCCGGAAATAGGGCGCGGCGTCGGTGCCTGACCCTACCGCCCATTGCCATCCGCCATTGTTGGCTGCGAGATCGTAATCCAGCAGTTTTTCGGCAAAGTAAGCCTCTCCCCAGCGCCAGTCGATCAGTAAATGCTTGGATAGGAAACTCGCAGTGACCATGCGCACCCGGTTATGCATGAACCCGATCGCATTGAGCTGCCGCATGCCGGCATCTACGAGCGGGTAACCCGTTTTTCCCTCACACCATTTCTGAAAATCAGCTTTATCGTAACGCCATTTGATAAAGTCATAGGCCTTCCGGAATGCCTCGCCCTTGCCCACCTGCGGGAAATTGGAAAGTATTTGCTGGTAGAAATCCCGCCAGATCAACTCATTCAGAAAGATATCGCTGTGCTCACGTGCCTCACGTGCGAGCTCGCGTATGCTCACGGTGCCGAAGCGCAGGTGAATGCCCACGCGGCTGGTGGCCTCCTGCGCAGGGAAATCGCGCTCCCTGGCGTAGTCTTTCAATAGAGAAGTGCTTACCTGAGCAGACGGGAATTCATAATCGACCCTTTCGAAGCCCATATCCTGCAATGCGGGCAATGCGCCACCCTGCCATTTGTGGAAATGCCGGAAGTACTTTTTCGTGGGATACGATTGGAGATAAAAATCGTTGAGCTTCCCTTTCCAAGCCCGGCTGTATGGGGTGAAAACAGTATAAGGCGACCCTTGCGACGTTAAAATTTCCTGTTTTTCAAAAATGACCTGGTCTTTGCAGGTTTTAAAAACAATATCTTTTTTCTTTAAAACCCTGTAAACAGCTTTGTCACGTTCTGTCGCATAAGGCTCGTAATCGGTGTTTGTGTATACTTCCGCAATGTCATATTCCTCGACAAGCTTTTCCCAGATTTCCAGCGGAAACCCATAGTCGACCAGTATATCAGCCTCTTTTTGCTTCAATTCATCCCGAATGCCGGAAATGGCGTCGTATATGAAAGTCAGTCGCGCATCTTTTTTTTCTTCAAGATCGTCGAGAATATTCCGGTCGAAAATGAAGAGCGGGACTACGGGGTAACCCGAGCGCAGGGCATAGTAGAGCCCGGCATTGTCGTGCAGCCGAAGGTCGCGGCGAAACCAGAATATCGCGATTTTGTCTTTCGTTTTCAGACCCATACGATGTTTTTGATCGGGATGAAGGATGTTTTAATATAACTTAACTACGAAGTAAGCTCATTTTTGGATGAAGAAACCCATCGCAGACAAGGGTTTTTAATGAGCCTGGCAGGTATGAGTATGGTTTTTCAAATCGTATATTTACTGCCTGAGTGCCGCTGAAATGTCATACCGAGCGTCGCAATGCAATCTTAACTTAATCTGTATTCATGAAATTACAACTCACGATCCTGTTCAGCTTCCTGTGCCTGGCGGTTTTCGGACAAAAGAATAATGCCGACAAGCAGGAATGGAAACAGCTTTTCAACGGAAAAAACCTCGATGGCTGGGATATCAAAATCCGCGGCTACGATCTGAACGACAACTATAACAACACATTCCGCGTGGAAGATGGTAAAATGGTTGTTCGTTACGACAAATACGACGATTTCGCCCAGAAATATGGCCACATCTTTTACAAAGGCGACTTTTCCTATTACCGCATAGCCGTTGAATACCGCTTCGTAGGCGAGCAGGCGCCCAAAGGCGAAGGCTGGGCCTGGCGCAACAGCGGTATCATGGTGCACGGACAGCCCGCCGCTACAATGGGTAAAAATCAGGATTTCCCGGCCTCTATCGAGGTACAGCTTTTAGGTGGAAATGACAAGACACGCACGACCTGCAACCTTTGCACACCGGGTACCAATGTAGTGATCGACGGTAAGCTGGTGACACAGCATTGCGTCAATTCAAAATCCAAAACTTACAATGGAGACCAATGGGTAAAAGCGGAAGTGCTCGTGTTAGGCGATTCGCTGATCCAGCATTTCGCAAACGGGGAAATGGTTTTGGAATACAACAAACCCCAACTCGGTGGCGGCAACGTGAGCGGTCACGATCCATCGCTGATGATCGCCGGAAAACTGCTCGACCACGGTTCGATTTCCCTGCAAAGCGAAAGCCATCCTGTCGAATTCAGAAAGGTGGAAGTGCTGGATTTGAAAGGGTGTATGGACCCAAAAGCGACGAATTATAAGTCGTACTATGTGAAGGCGGATAACAGTAAATGTACTTACGGGAAGAAGAAGTAGGCTGAAAACTGAGAATGTCACCCTGAGCGGAGTCGAAGGGCCATACGCGATATTTGCTGTATGGACTGTCTTCGACTGCGCTCAGACTGACGTTCGGGTACTCAGTCTGCAATAAAAATACTACAACCGTACAATCTCAGCACCGATCGCATTCAGGCGCGTATCGATGTTCTGATAACCACGGTCGATCTGCTCGATATTGTCGATAATACTCACGCCTTTGGCCGACATGGCCGCAATGAGCAATGCAACTCCGGCGCGGATGTCCGGGGATGTCATGCGAATGCCGCGGAGCTGCGTCTCGCGGTTATGTCCGATGACCGTAGCGCGGTGCGGGTCGCAAAGTATGATCTGCGCGCCCATTTCAATCAGTTTATCGACAAAAAATAGGCGGCTTTCAAACATTTTCTGGTGAATAAGAACCGTTCCCTGGGCCTGGGTGGCTGTTACGAGCACGATACTCAGCAAATCGGGCGTGAAGCCGGGCCATGGAGCGTCTGCAACGGAAAGCGTAGAGCCGTCGAGGTAGTTTTCCATGCGGTAGCGCTCCTGTGCAGGGATAAAGATGTCGTCACCATGAAACTCCATTTGAATACCCAATCTTTTGAAAACATCGGGAATAATGCCGAGCTCGGGAATGCGGCAGTCTTTGATCGTGATTTCGGACTGGGTCATGGCCGCCAGGCCTATAAAGCTGCCGATTTCGATCATGTCGGGCAGCATGGTATGTTCCGTTCCTTTCAATTCACTTACACCTTCCACAACGAGCAGATTGGACGCAATGCCCGATATTTTCGCGCCCATGCGGTTCAGCATTTTACAAAGCTGCTGCAAATAGGGTTCGCAGGCCGCATTGTAAATAGTAGTGGTGCCTTCCGCCATTACTGCGGCCATCAGTACGTTGGCCGTGCCGGTTACCGAAGCCTCGTCCAATAGCATATAAGTGCCTTTCAGGTTAGCTGCGTCAACCTTGTAGAACCCGCCGTCCTCTTCGTCATAGCTGAACTCCGCGCCAAGTTTCTCGAAGCCCAGGAAATGTGTGTCCAGCCTTCTGCGGCCAATTTTGTCGCCACCGGGGCGTGGAATGCGTCCTTTGCGAAAACGCGCCAGCATCGGTCCGAGCAGCATTACCGAGCCGCGCAATGCAGCCGCTTTTTGCCGGAACGAATCTGATTCAAGGTAATCGAGGTTAATATCGTCGGCTTCGAAACGGATGGAAGTTTCGCTCAGACGTGTGCGGCGTACGCCCAGATCACCCAGAAGGTTGATCAGCTGGTTTACGTCGCGGATATTCGGAATGTTGTGGATCGTAACCGGCTCTTTGGTAAGGAGCACGGCACAGATAATCTGTAATGCTTCGTTTTTGGCGCCTTGCGGCACG
>CBIHPQ010000243.1:0-10394 GCA_966211825.1 uncultured Dyadobacter sp.
ACTCGGGAAGCCCGGCGGTGAAGGAAGGAACGCTGCGCCAGAAAGTCATGAATGAAATCGCATTGAAGGGCTACCAGTTCATCGGCATGGCCTCGTTGCAGCAGAAAGACGCCGCCTATGGCACCACCATCAGCAACCTCGTATACGCGGGCACGTCGCAGGACACGTACATGATCTACTGCCCCGATTGCGGCCTCACACCCGACGATGCGGATCCGTTCGTGTTTGTAAAACCCAAGGAAAAACTGCTTGCTGCTACGGCGCGCATTGAAAAGTATACCTATCAAATCCAAACCACCGAGGCGCCAACGATGACCTTTACCGGGAAGCTCAACTACAAATTTGCAGATGCCGGCAAGGAGGGTGCGCAAGTGAAGGCATTGGGCAATACGCAGGTGCATTTGCAGGTGGTATACCGCAATACTGCGTCCCAAAACAGCACTTTCAGCAGTTCGTTTGGTATGTATGACGAGTTATCGGCATTCCACCAGGGTTTCAGCCAAACACTTGACACTAAGATTACCAGCTCCGACGGAACGTTCACATTCACCGTCAAAATGCCCAAAGAAATGCCATTGGGCATCCTTCCTGAAACGGCACCGGTGGGCTACGGGGAGTTCAAGCAAAAACCCACGGTTTTCGAGCGGGGTATCCGCGTGGTGGTCGACAACCCTTACTACGCCAGTCCTACCGAAACATTCGGCCTTTTGCCCGGCCAGAAAATGACGCCGCAGGGTTCCTTCGATTTCGGCCCGGTTACGGCAGTGGCGAGAAGCTATACGCTTGTCACGCAGATCAAGTCGGATACGACCGGTATTTCGCTCGTCAAGAAACAGAAAGCGGATATTGAGTCGGACCTGTTTGGCATCAAAGTGTCGGTACTGAGGGCGGCCAAAACGAACATCACTGCGCCCGGGCCGAATATGCGCCCGCCAGCCGATGAAGGCGCGGGGGCCAAATCGATCAAAAAAATCGATGAAAAGGATTTTAAGGTAATAGCGACGGCAGAAACCAATGCAAACGGCATTGCCCGGTTTCCGAGGATGGTTATAGCAAGCAGCGAAGCCGACGCCTATTTTATCGCAACGGAATCGTCGGTGGACGGGCTGAACAACTATAACCTGGTGAGCCTCAAACGCATTACCGTGAGCGAAGCCTATGGCTCGGTGTTCTCGCCCAATGCCACGGAGGAGGAGAAATTACGCTCCGATTCGGCCAGAAAAACGCAGAAGGGCGCGGCCCAGGTCAATTGCAAGACGCTGTATAACCTGCTTTACGGCAGCAACGACAACGCCGTCAAATCGGTACTCGGCACTTACAGCGAGGCCCAGTACGAAGCGATGAAGGATGAATATTGGAATAAGCCCGGTTACAGCTGGAAAACCGAACTGGCCGGGTGCCAGCAGGCAGACAATTACTGGCTCGGCGAGAAGCTGCACGATGTGAAACTGAACGACCGCGTGCTGATGAACGCGACGGATAACTACAACGGGCGAACCGAATTTGCCGATCAGTACAAGACATTCGAGTCGGAAACGGTGCTGCGCCACCTGGCTCCGGGCAATCCGGTGGTGAATGTCAGGCTGGTGGATCATAGCAATCCCACCCAGGGCATCAAATTCGCCGTGGTGACGCTCACCTACGTGCCCGATGGCTCCCCGCTGGGCATTCCGGTGAAAATGACGCAGATTACCGGCACGGATGGCTGGATACTGAAACCGTTCGAGTTGCAGCCGGGTACGAAAGCGAAGTTCCAGGTACAGGCCAGCGGCTACATTTATTACAATGAAAAAAGCGGCAAGCTGGAAGAAAAAGGCGTGGTCGAAGTCGGGGAAGTGCTGCTGGGACAGAACAGTTATTATTCCAAAATACTGATGGAACCCAACACCCGGATCACCGGCAGGGCCATGGATGCCGACGCCCTCGCAGGCCCGGGCATGCAGGGACCGACGAAAGTGTACCTCCAAGATCAGGACAAAAAAGTGGCAACGGTAGGCCAAAACGCCGCTGGCGGAAAGGTGGCGACCAGCCAGGTAAAAGCCAGCCAGGCGACCGGCATGAGCACCACCGACGACTATTCGCTGGAAGCCTACGCCCAGGCCGACAATGGCAACACCGTCAAAACGAAGTACAAAGACGGCAGCTGGCAGTTCGACCTCAGTGCGCCTTCCACGGCCAAAACATTGAAGATATTCCCCGTCAATATCAGCTATTTCGGAGAGGAACGGAATATTAAAACGCAGCTGCCTAAGCCTGTGGCCGGGGACCAGAAGCTGTCCTACATTCATGCCGGCGACATTCCTGTTTACGGCCGCGACCACCGCATTACTTTCACGCTCACCGAGGATGGCACCGAAAAACCCGTTTCCGGCGGGTATCTGAGGCTGTTCGGCAAGAAAACGAGCGACTTCGAGTTCGGCCCCAGCAAGGCGGACGGTGTCGTGGAAGCAAAATTCAAGAATGTATCCATTGAAAACCTCTACGTGGAAGTGATCGCGCCCGGCTATGTGACCCGAACTGTTTCCATTAAAAATGAGGAAAGCAAAGAAGCGGTGCTGCAAAAGATCCGTCTTGAACCGGCCCGGAGCATCCGGGGCGTGGTGGTGATGAAATCGGCGTCGGGTACCGAATCGCCGCTGCCCGGTGCGCGGGTATTCATTTCGGCGGGAGGCAATGCGACCGTCAAATACAGCACGGTTTCGGGCCAGGGAGGCATTTTTGCCCTCGATATTTCCAAAAAATTCGATGGCGCTTCCGTGAAAATCGAGGCCGTTTATAATGCTGATGGCAACGACAGCCCCGCGGGCGTGACATATGTGGGAGCGGGCGTGAGCCAGGCTGTTCCGCAAGCGGCAGGTCAGTCGCTCAAACTCACGGTGACGACGTTCGACAAGTTCAGCATTGCCTCGATATGGGGCTTCCCGGTCACGATCGAAAAGCTCGACCCCAAGACCATGAAGGTAACCGGCGAGGTGGATCTGTCCGACAGTGGCTTCGGCCCGTTCGGGATCGTGAACAAGAATGTGAAGGTGCGTTTCAAGGATATTTTGTTTAAACCAAACCCACAGAACCCCAAGGAAGGCATTCCTGCGAGCGAAACGGTGGAGCTCGACGCGGGCATACTGGATAACCTCGTGTACCACACCAGCCCTGAAATCAATTTAAACAAAGCTAAATACAACATTAAACTGATGCCGCTGGCAAACCGCGGGTATGGCAAGCTGAAAATCGAGAAAACACCCGGCAAAACCACCGGGAGGATCCTGGCCAAAGCGCAGGTGATCGATAACTCGTTCAACTTCGAATCCAGCCTGCTATCGTACGAAAAGGGCCAGTTTTTCCTCTACGATCCCGATATGCCCGGCCAGCCTTCGGATAACCCTGTCGTGGTCGCATTCGATGCGTCGAAAAGCAATATCAAATGGACCAACTTCGGTATTGCGCAGGAAGATGGTGCGCCTATGAAGCTCAGACTCCTCAATTTCGAAGCTATCAGCAAGCTGGAAGGCTCCCGGCTGACGGGCGACGAGATCCACCTGAACCCCGTGATGACCTGCAAGATCAAGAACGCCAATCCGGCCGAGCTCAAAGTGAGCATTGGAGACCTGGTTTTGAAAAACAATACGGTCGATATGAAATCCGGCGACACGCCGCTTACCTTTCCGCTCGCCGGCCAATGGAGTGTGGAAATCCGCAACTGGAAGCTCGATTATAAAAAGGGCGGTTTCTATTCCAATGCGGGGGTCGTGAAAACGGGTAAGGTGGACATTCCGATCAAGGAATTTAACCTGCGGAGCGATTTCTATCACCTGGCCGTAGAACCGACCAGCTCATTCGAACTGGCGGGTGTTGCCAGGCTCAACATCGGTGGACAGGCCTATTTCGGTTATGATCCGCAGACAGGTTCGGACATGAAAGGCCACTGGTCGGTGGTGGTAGTTCCAAAAGGCAGTGCGGCGGCAGCGGTACTCCCGGCCAATTCGGTCCCCGGCCTATCGGAAAACTTGGAGTTCCAGACCTTGTCGCTGCTCGACAATGGCGAGGACGTGGTGTCATTCGGCTCGGGCAGTAAGTCGTTCCGGTATTTCAATATCATCGACGTCCGCCCTACGACCATTGAAACCGGCCCGGATTATTTCGCATTCGATGCAGGTATGTCGAATGCGATCCCGAATGCGCCCCAGGACGTCTCCATGCGCTTTATTTATTCCAGACCACAGGGAAGCGGCATTAAGCTGACGACAAAAATCCCCGGCGGCTATAAAATTCAAACCAAAGGCTACCAGCGTTTCGAGGCGGGCCAGTACGTGGCGGCCGACAAGAGCCAGACGACCGCGGTCTTCTTCGGTGACGGGGTAATGGCCATCAAAGGACTCATGGAAGAGCCCGGCAAGCTGCTGCTGGACAATGTGCTTTTGGTTCATAACAAAAATGAAACCCACATTACCCACGGCCGCAATATCGACCTCACCAATCCTGCTGTTTTGTCGAAATGGAAAACCAGCCTGGCCGATTTCACCGATCCGGCCAAAGATGCCCAGAACTACAATGAGAGCGGCGATTTCAAACCCATGCGCATTTCGCTCGGCGGCAGCTCGGCGCTCAGCAAGGTGTATTGCCACCAGGCCGTGACGGACAAGCAATGGGAGCTGCTCAAATTCTCGGGGCTGCCGCAGGGTTTTACCAAAATGCTGGGGGAAGAAGAGCAAAACAGGCTGTCGTTCACTGCCTATGGCGAGATCAAGGCGGAAGGACAGAAGATCAAACTCGACGGCATCAACACAGGGCTTGGGGGCCTGAGCCTTGTGTATGACCACGCGCAGAAACGCCTTACAGGCTCCATGCAGCTTTCCAACCTGCCCGTTCCGCCTACCATGACGTTCATGGACGGGATGGCACAGGTAAGGCTCGACGCCAACGGTTTCTACATTGTGGCCACCGGCGAGTTGCAGAATGTGCCGCTCATCGTGCCGGTAACCATGCGGTCGGGCTTAATGCTCGGCATTTACAACAGCAACGATCTCGGCGAGGCCCGGCAGATACTTTTCGCAAATGCGCATCGAAAAGAGCTTCCCTGCTCGTTCAGCAGCGGTTTCAAGGGCATTTACGCGATCGGCGAAGTACCTGTTCCGCTGATCAATACATTCAAATACGAGCTTTCGGTGCCGGGCGTGGGGGGCTATAAGGTGGGAATGGACGCTTATGTGGATGGGTACGTGTTCGGCAATTACGACAATGGTAAATTCTCCGCAGGCGGGGGCCTGGGCATCGGTGCGCATGCCTATGCGTACGGAAGCCTGCTCTCGCTGAGCGCAGGCGGGGAAGTACATGTGAACGGGGGCGTGGACACGAAGCTGACTGTCGATCCCGGCTCCAAAAGCGTCTCAGTCTCTGTCGATTCCCGCCTCAGCGCAGGCTTTTCGGTGACGCTCACCGAGGACCTGACCGGCCTCGATACCGGCACGTCGGCAGACTTCTGCCTCAAACTGTCGGGCACCGCCAACTACACCATCGGCAGCAGCCCCGGCCTTTCCATCACCCCCAATTGCAGTTTTACCAAATGTGACAGCGGCTGCTTCGTCGCCGGCCAATGATCCGATCCGATATGAAAACACTATTTAAATCACTCGCATTGACATTCCTGTTCCCGGCCGCATTGTGGGCGCAAAAACCTCAGGCCGTGGGAGGCCCTTACGGCGTGTTTATCCAGGTCGACAAGCTCCTGCACGGCCCGCAATACGTGATCGAACGGCTGGAAACCGGCAAGGCCAAGCCGGATTGGCAGCCCGTATGCACCACCGACAAAGGCCCGGCCAATGCGGCCGACCTCGTGGCGCGGCTCACCGTACTGGCAGGCAAAAACCCGTTGTACGAAATGCCCAACGATTCGCTCACCAGCCTGCTCTACACCCGCTACCGCAACGCCGCGCACGCCGACTCGCTGGGCGCATACGGCGCTAACCCGCAATACCTGGAAGCATTGGGTCTTGGATTTCTGGATACGGGCGTGACCCAAGGCCAGCGATACGATTACCGCATTCGTGCATTGGGTGCGCGTGACAATGTTTACCACAATCCCGGCACGGTTTCAGTGCCTGGTCCGAGGATCGGTACAACGGTCAAATCCGTGAGCCATCAGGCCGACGGACGGGTGATCGACATTCAATATCTGCTCAAAAAACCCAATGCATTCATCGCCGGAGCACGGGTACTGCGGGCGGCTTACGGGCAAACGGGCTTTGAAGAATGCGGCGCGGAATGGGGTTTCCGGAAAGGACAGAAAGACTCGCTCTTCCTCGTCGTGACGGACCGGAATGCGCGCCGGAAAATGCTGTATTCTTATGTGGTGTATCTCAAAGATTTCCTAGGTAATGAAAGCGAAGCTTCGGATACCCTTACGGTCGCCAACCTCCGCTCTCAGGACGAAATACCCATTGTTCAACACATTAATACCTTTTCAAATGAGCAGGAAAATGCGATCGCCGTTTCCTGGAAGTTATCTTCTGTAAAAGACCTGCGGTCGGTTGAGATCTGGCGCAGCGAAAGTTTCGACGGAGGTTTTGGAAAAATCGGCTCGGCGGCGGCTTCGGATACCGTTTACTACGATCATTCCGTGGAGCCGGTGCGGGGCTACTACTACCAGGTCCGGCTGAATGGTACCTACGAGTCTTCCGGCGAGTCCGTAAAAGTAGTGGGAATGCTCAAAGCGAACCGTCCCGCCCTGGTATCCCCTACCCATTTCCAGCTCACAGAAACCAAAGATTCGCTCACATTCAGATGGCAGGCGGCTGATTTTGACACGCATGGCTACTACCTCTATTTCGCCGCGGGCCAGAACGACTCGTTGAAACGCTATTCGGACATTATTCCCGCGAAAGCAGAACTGAAATACCTGGTACCGGCCAAAAACCTGGCGACCGGCGTCGGTTACCGCTGGGCCGTGGTGGCGGTGAATACGAGCTACAATATGGGCCCGATGAGCAGGGTACTTTACTCCCGCCCCAGGTTCCCCGAACGCCTCGCCACACCCATTAACCCTGAAATAATCGACCTGGAAGGCCGCGCCATGCTCGTGTGGGAAGATATGAAGGCGATCGACCCATTCATTATGGGCTACCTGATTGAAAGAAAAGCGGAAAATGAGAAGGCATTTAAAGAAATTTTCCGGCAAAAAAATGAGGACGAAGCACGCAACAATTACATCGACAGCACTGTAAAACAGGGCGTCCGGTACAGCTACCGGCTCAGGGCTTATGGGCTGAACGATAAAATGAGTGCATTCAGCACCGAGACCGACTATTTCAAACCCCTCGCACCCGTCCTTCCCGTACACGGGCTGAGCGTATCCTCCACCAGCAAAGGTGTGCTCGTAAGCTGGGATGCCCCTTTGACCAGGCCTGACAAATTCCTCGTGTACCGCTACACCGAGAAAACGGAAAAGCCCCGGCTGATCAGCTCCGCATTGGGCACACAAACCGCCGTCGTCGACCGCGACGCCGTGCCCGGCGTGGGCTATTACTACCATATTGTGGCTGTGGAAGCCGATAGCCGCGAAAGCAGTGCCACAGATCCGGTAAAAGTTGATTGGAAATAAAAACAGACGACCATTTGCATTATGAAAAACACATTATACTTCCATACTATCGCATTGCTCGTCTTTGCCGCATCGCTGATGCTTGCGGGCACCCGGGGCGCATTCGCCCAGGCGCCCGCCTTGCGAGCCACCGCCGTATCCCACCAGCAGGTCGACCTCGCCTGGGACCGGCTGCCGGGAGGCCCGGAGGCCTATGAGGTCCTGCGAAAAGAAGATGGGCCCGGCCAACGTTTCGCTGTCATCAGCGGCAGGCTACCCGGCAGCACGGCGACTTACCAGGACAAAACCGTCCAGCCCAGCCGCACGTACCTCTACCGCGTCAATGCTTACTGCGACAAATCCTGCGGCGGCGAGCTCAACGAAGTCCGGGTAACTACGCCCGCTGCCCCGCCCGCAAGCCCCGGCAACCTCGAAGCATTCTACATTTCGGGCCGCGGTATGGCCATTACCTGGCAGGGCAACAACAGCGACGACGCCACATTCCTGCTCGAACGGTCCGACAATGGCGGCGGCTACAATCTGATCGCCAGGATTCCTTACGCGCGGTCGCTCAGCTATAACGATGGTAACGTTTCGGCCGGCAACCGCTACTGCTACCGTGTGAAGGCCGTCAATGCAGGAGGGGAATCGGGTTACTCCAATGAAGGCTGCGCGTCCATCGCCGTCGCCAAACCCAAGGCCCCGACGGGACTTTCGGCTACCGTGATCCACGCGAGGCAGATCAACCTTGCGTGGGCGGATAATGCGGATAATGAGTCGGGCTATGATATCGAGCGGTCCGACAATGGTGCTGATTTTTCAAAAATAGGGGAAGCGGGTGCCAATGCGGTATCGTTCGAAGACAAGGGGGTCAGTCCCAAGAAGAAATACTGGTACCGCGTAGTTGCCAGAAATGCCGGAGGCGCCTCGGGATACTCCGATGTCGCGGAGGCGTCCACACCCGATGTAGCTCCTGACGCGCCCCTTAACCTGCTGGCCACGCCGGTTTCCAACACCCAAATTAACCTAAGCTGGAATGACATTTCCGGCCCGTTCGGCAACGAATCCGGTTATGAGCTGGAAAGATCGGCCGATGGCAACCGGTATGACAAGATTGCTGATATCGCTTCCGATGTTACCAGCTATGAAAATGCCGGACTGGCGACGCTAACGCACTACTGGTACCGGCTGCGGGCAAAGAATGCGCTGGGCTACTCGGGATATTCCAATGTCGCCGAGGCGACTACATTCGATGTGCCGCCCGCGGCGCCTTCCGGCCTCAATGCTATGACCGTTTCAAGCAACCGGATAGACCTGAGCTGGAAAGATAATTCCTCGAACGAAACTGCATTTGAAATCGAAAGATCGACCAACGGCACCAACTTCGAGAAAATTGGTGAGGTGGGTGCAAATGAATCCAGGTTCGAAAGTACCGGTTTAGCGCCCGCGACGACCTACTGGTTCAGGGTTAGGGCCAAAAACAGTATTAATCCTTCTGCGTATTCCAATACCGCGAATGCCAAAACCCGCGACGTCACGCCTGATGCACCCCGCACACTTTCTGCCGCTGCCGTTTCCTACCAGCAGGTCAACCTCAGCTGGACGGACGCGTCGGGCAATGAAAGCGGTTTTGAAATAGAGATTTCTACGGACGGATCTAAATTTTCCAAACTGGCCACCACTGCGGCGAATGTGGCCGGTTATGAAAACAAAGGGCTTAAAGAGCTTACCACGTACTACTACCGCCTCCGGGCATTCAACGCGATCGGCTATTCGGGATACAGCGAAATTGTGAAAGTGACGACGCCCAAGGCGCCTATTCCCGAAAAACCCAGGGGCCTCACGGCTACCCCCGTCGACTTCGACCGCATCGACCTCAAATGGGCCGCCCTATCCACCAACGCCACGACGGTGATCATCGAACGTTCTCGAAAGCCGGATGCCGACTTCACCCAAATCGGCAACCAGGCCGCCAATACCACCCAGTATCCCGACCGTGAGATCCTCGACGTCTACGACTACTATTACCGGATCAAGGCTGTGAACAATGCAGGGGCTTCGCCTTACAGCGACGTAGTCAAGGTTTCGGCCAGCGCCATTATTACGGGTTCCGAGCCAATTCCCGCCGAAAACCTCATTTATGTTCATGATAAAACCCTTTATCTCAAACTAAAACCAGCATTCGGCGGACAGCTATCGTTGGTGAATGCGGGCGGTATTTCGGTAAGAACAATGCAGGCGACGCAGAATATGACCGTCGACCTCCACGCATTTTCGCCCGGCATTTACATCGTGATCCTGGAAGGTGAAAAGGGTTTGCAGAAACAAAAAGTACTTATTTATTAATGCTCCAACCATGAAAAATAACCTGTACCTGCTTGCATTATTGCTGCTGGCCGCCTGCCAGCCGAAGGAAGTCGAACCGGCCCATATCGGCATTATCTGGAAAGCGAAATCCGTGATGGAGAATGGAATGCCCGTGTACACCGAAGGCAATGCGTCCAGTGCAAAACCGGGCTATTCGCGTCTCAGGCTTGATTTGACCTCCAAAGAACAGGTCGTTTTCAGGGACATTGATGGCCGGAAACTGTCGGGCCAATGGTCGCTTTCGACCGATAACAGCCGCCTGATCCTCGAAAACCTTACGCCGCCACCGAGCGAATCGGCAGGGAATATCGAGTTTTACATCATTGAAAAACCCACCACCACCCGCCTCCTGCTCAAAAGGACCAACGAAAGCCGGAAAACAGGCAACTCGGTGAACGAGTATGAGTTGATCCCCGAGTAACGGCCTCCGCAGGCGCGGACACGCCGCTTTTTC
>CBIHPQ010000244.1:0-10376 GCA_966211825.1 uncultured Dyadobacter sp.
GGTAAATCAGAAATACACGACGCAGACGTACACCCGGGAAGCAGTTCGCTTTATCGAACAGAACAAGGACAAGCCGTTCTTCCTTTACGTGACCCACAACATGCCGCATGTGCCCCTTTACGCCTCGCCGAAATTTGAAGGTAAATCGAAACGCGGCTTGTATGGCGACGTGATCGAAGAGCTCGATTGGAGTGTGGGAGAGGTGGTGAATGCATTGAAAGAGAATGGGTTGGATCAAAATACGCTGGTGGTGTTCACGAGCGATAATGGTCCCTGGCTCATCTTCGACGTGGAAGGCGGCTCGGCAGGGCCATTGCGGCAGGGTAAGGGCACCACATTCGAAGGCGGCCAGCGCGTGCCGACGGTCGCTTCCTGGCCGGGTAAGATCAAGCCGGGCACGGTTTACGACGACCTGGCGACGCATCTCGACCTTTACCCCACCATTATCAGCCTCACCGGCAGCCAGAAAACGCAGACCAGAAAGCCGCTCGACGGCGAGGATATCAGCCCGGTATTGTTCGGTACGGGCAAGCGGAAGGGCGATGAGTTTGCCTATTATTCCAATGGCATTATCGAAGCCTACCGCAAGGGCGACTGGAAGATCCGCCTGCCGCAGACCGACGTCAAAATAGGCAATGCCACCATCGTGCCGGCCGCGGATACTTTGCTTTTTAACCTGAAAACAGACATTGGAGAAAAGGATAATCTATTGAAATCCAACCCGGCCAAGGCGAAGGAACTGCTTGCTTCCCTGGAAATTTACAAGAAAAAAATAGGGCCTACTCCGCCTGCCCTCGTGCAGCGGATGCTTTCCGACGACAGCCACATCAAGAAACGGGCCGAACGTGCGGCTGCAAAAAAAGATGGCAAATAAGTAGTTTTGGAATGGTTGCGGATTTTGTAACCATTCCAAATACTTTTTTACTGACAGCCATGATCAAAATCGCCACCACCGCTTTCGGGCTATCGCTCGCCTTTTTCACCGCCTCCGCGCAGGCACAAAACATCGCCCTCAAACCCGCTTTGCTGACACCCTACCAGGTGAGCGTCGCGGCTGTGGACTATAAGGGCAAGTCCGGCGTTGCGCTGGAAATGCCGGGGGCGCCCATCAACGAAAAAACGGTAGCCGTGCTGAAAGACATTGATTTTCATAACGGTACCATCGAAGCCACCATTTCCGGTCAGCCGAAGGCCAATTCCGGCGAGGGTGCGCGCGGGTTCGTCGGCATTGCGTTCAGGGTGGCGGCGGATACTTCCAAAATGGAGCTGTTCTACATTCGCCCCACCAATGGCCGCGTCGAAGACCAGGTGCGGCGCAACCATTCCACGCAATACGTGTCCATGCCGGGCTTTCCGTGGGAGAAATTGCGCAAGGAAACGCCTGAGAAATACGAAGCTTATGCCGATATGGTGCCGGGTGAATGGACGAAGGTGAAAATCGAGGTAAAAGACGGAGCCGCACGGTTTTATGTCAACGGCGCCGAACAGCCAACGCTCATTGTGAATGACCTCAAACAGGGAAAAGACCTTCGCGGGAGTGTCGGCCTGTGGATCGGGCCGGGTTCGCTGGGCCATTTCACCGACCTCAAAGTAACCAAAGCCGACTAATCGTATCCTATTCTGTACTGCACGCTTAAAATATCCCAATAATGCATGGTTATTCTTGCATTATTGGGATTGTTAAATTTACTTTGCCCACCGAATTTATAGAGTAAGTATTTTATTGAAAATCTGTCGACCGGAAATAACCACCATTTCCAGACGGTACATCTACAAATGCCTGTAAAACTTTACATACAGGGTCAGATTTTCGCATATACGCTGCATTGCGTATATGGTTTTGCGTTGTATTCACCCAATCCCGTTTCGCTGTAAGTTTTTACTAAACCCGCTGAATACTAATAATGAGAAAGTACCTCTACCTGGTCCTGTTTCTGACAGGCTTTTTGAGTCATTCCTATGCCCAGGAAACCGTTACCGGCGTTGTTAAGGACGCACAGGGGCAGTCCATTCCCGGCGCTACGGTCGTGTTGAAGGGCACCTCCCGCTACGCCGCCACCGACCTCGACGGCAAGTTTTCCATCGCAGCGCCGGATGATTTTCCGTTTACACTACAAGTGAACCTGACGGGCTACCAACAGCAGGAGATCGACATTTACGAGCTCACCGGCGAACCGGCGGAAATCGTCCTGAAAACCGCCAATGTGCTCGATGAAGTGGTCGTGATCGGGTATGGAACGCAAAAGAAAGGCGACATTACCGGCTCGGTATCCTCCGTTCCGCAACTGGCTTTGAAGCAGCCTATCAGCTCATTCGACCGCGCATTACAGGGCGCGGCAGCGGGTGTGCAGGTTACGCAAACGTCCGGGCAGCCGGGCGCGGCCGTGAGCATACGCATACGTGGGGGAAACTCCATTACGGGGGGGAACGAGCCATTGTACGTGATCGACGGTTTTCCCGTGTACAACAGCAATGCCGACGCCAGCGCAGGCGTCACCGCCGGGCCGAGTATCAATGCGCTTTCCAGCCTCAACCCAAGCGATATTGAATCCATTGAAGTATTGAAAGATGCTTCTGCCACGGCTATTTACGGTTCTCGCGGCGCCAATGGGGTGGTTATTATTACTACTAAAAAGGGCAAGGCGGGGCAAAACACGCTGACCTACGACGCCTACTATGGCACCCAGAAGGTATTGAAGAAAGTAGACGTGCTTACGAATGCAAAGGATTGGGCGCTGCTCAAAAACGACGCCCGCGTCAATTCCGGAAAAGCCCCGTATTATACACAGGACCAGCTTAATGCATTGGGCGAAGGGACCGACTGGCAGCGTGAAGCATTCCGCTCGGCACCGATCCAGAACCACCAGCTATCGCTCACGGGCGGCGACGATCGCACGCGTTACTCCATTTCAGGTAATTATTTCAAACAGGACGGCGTGCTGCGCAACACCGATTTTGAAAGGTATTCCGGCCGGATCAATCTCGACCGCGATTTTTCCTCCAAGTTCAAAGTGGGCGTGAACCTGACGGCCAGTAAAATCACCGCCCAGGTGGCCAATAATGGCGTTGTGAACGCATTGCTAGCCATGCCGCCGACCGTGAATGTATACGGTCCAAACGGCAAATACACCTACCAAAGCGAATTCGAAACGCCGCTCGGTAACCCGATCGCGACATTGGAAAAAGAAGTGAACCAGACGAAAACCTACCGCGTGCTGGGGAATGTGTACGGCGAATACACCAAATTTGACGCCCACGTAGGAAAGGTTTCATACGGCGCGGATGTGATCAATAACAAGCAGAACCGCTACGTACCGTCGGACATTTACCAGGGCGCTAACTCCAACCCGACGGGAAAAGCATCGGTAGGAACGAAGTTTTCTTCTACCTGGCTGAACGAGAATACATTAAGCTATTCCAAAACATTTAATGAAACCCATTCGCTCAACGTTGTGGTCGGATATACGCAGCAGGCATTTGAAACCGAGAGTGCCATTGCTGCGTCCGAGGCATTTGTGACAGACCAGTTGGAATACAACGATCTCGGGAGCGGGTCGGTGTACAGTCAGCCTTCGTCGGGCTCGTCGGCCTGGGCGCTCAACTCCTGGCTGGGCCGGATCAACTATTCGATTGACCAGAAATACATTTTCACCATCAGCGGCCGCGCCGATGGCTCCTCGCGCTTTGGTGAGGACAAGAAGTGGGGCTATTTCCCTTCCGCGGCCTTTGCGTGGAATGTTTCAAGGGAAAATTTTCTATCCAATTACAAAACCATCAGCAACCTGAAACTCCGCCTGAGCGCCGGGGTGACGGGTAACCAGGAGATCGGGCAATACCTTTCGCTCGCTACTTTAAACTCCAATACTTATTTCTTCGGCGGGCAGACCTACATCGGTTTCGCACCGAACCGCATTGCCAATCCTGATCTTGGATGGGAAACCACCGCGCAGTACGACGGCGGGGTCGACCTCTCGTTGTACAAAAACCGCATTAATATCGTTTTTGACGCCTATTATAAAAAGACGACTAACCTGCTCCTGAATGTGCCGATCCCGTACACCACCGGGCAGTCGACCGCATTGCAGAACTATGGCTCAGTGGAAAACAAGGGTATCGAACTCGGCATTAACACTGAAAACTTCAACGGTGCATTCACATGGAACACCAACTTTGTATTCTCCGTGAACCGTAATAAAGTGCTTACCCTCGGCGATGGGGCCGATTATATTATTTCCGGTGCCAACATCGCGCAGGTAGGGCAGCCGCTGGGTTCTTTTTATGGGTATAAAACCAATGGCTTGTTCCAAACCGGCGACGATATTGCCAACCTGCCTACCATTAACCCCGCGACGACCAAGCCTGGCGACCGCCGCTATGTCGACATTAACGGCGACGGAAAGATTACCCAGGCCGACGACCGGACGCTCATCGGGAACGCACAACCGAAGTTTCAGGGCGGCATTACCAACACCTTGTCATACCTGAATTTCGACCTGAGCTTTTTCTTCCAGGGTACTTACGGGAATAAGCTTTTCAATCAGAACAAGCAGCAGCTTGAATTGCTGACGGGCCAGCAGAACGCTTCTGTTTCGGCATTGGAACGCTGGACGTCTGGCAACCCGACGAATGTGATCCAACGCGCATTCGAAGATCCGGCGCCCGTGAATACGAGCCGGTATGTGGAGGACGCGTCGTTCCTGCGGCTGAAAAACGTGACGCTGGGCTATAACCTGCCGAAAAGCATCGCCTCCAAGATCCACGCGAGCCAGATTAAAGTGTATGTGTCGGCCGCCAACCTGCTGACCTGGACTAAATACACCGGTTTCGATCCCGAGGTAAGCCGCAACGAGCAAAGCACGCTCGCGCAGGGCATCGATTACAGCGTGTACCCCGGCAGCAAGTCGTTCCTGGGTGGTTTAAGTATTTCATTTTAAGTGATTTGAATTAATGAAAAAGATACTATTCCTTTTCCTCGGCATTTTCAGTTTCACGGCCTGCACGGACCTGAACGAAGACCCCTCGTCCCTCATTACGACCGAGCAATTTTACAAAACCGAAAGCGATGCTATTGCAGCGGTAACGGCCGTATACAATGCTGCATTGAACAACGGGGGCCTTACAATGTACAACCGGCTTTTCCACCTCGCGTTCGAGATCATGTCCGACGACGCTATCGCAGGCCTGCGCGTGACGAATGCGGACGTTCGTACGATTTCCGTCCTCGCGCATTCCACGACCAACGACCGCGTCGACGAGCTGTGGCGGGAAAGCTATGTGGCCATTAACCGCGCCAATATTGCCATCGCACGCATTCCCGGGATCGAAATGGATGCCACTTTGCGGGCGCGTCTCGTGAATGAGGCCAAGTTTTTGCGTGGATTGTTGTATTTCAATTTGGTACGGCTCTGGGGCGATGTGCCGCTGATCCTGGAAGAAAACAGCTCGCTGGGGAAAGATGCCATCCAGGTGTCGCGCACGCCTAAGGAGGATGTCTATAAACAAATTATTCAGGACCTTACCGATGCCGAGGCATTGCCGAATTCCTACACAGGTGCGGATGCTGGCCGGGCTACGGGCGGTGCCGCCAAGTCGATCCTGGCGAAGGTGTACCTCACGCGGCAGGAGTGGGAAAAAGCTGCTGCAAAGAGCCTGGAAGTGATTAATGGGCCTTATGGCTATGATCTGTTCGAGAATTTCGCGGATGTTTTCAATGTGGCTACCAAGAATGGCAAGGAGCATATTTTCTCCGCACAATGTAAATCCAATGTCAATGGGCAGGGCAACCGTCTGGCCTCGTCGGCGACGCCGGTAGGGATACCCGGTGTGGCTTCGGCGGGTACAGACGAGCCTCATGCCGATGTGTACAAGCTGTACAGCGAGAAGGACAAACGCCGGGACGTGACCTTTTTTACCTCGCTCGTGAGCCCTACCACGGGGAGAGAGATCACATTCCCGCCCCGTTTTTTCAAGTATTTCGACCCGGCGCAGATCGTGAACCCGACCGAATCGGCCAAGAATATCCCGGTGATCCGGTTTGCGGAAATCCTGCTGATCTACGCCGAAGCGGTAAACGAAACCGGTGGCCCGACGGCCGACGCCCTGGCAGCCGTGAACCGCGTACGCAAGCGCGCGGGACTGGATGCATTGGCGGGTTTGAGCAAAGACCAGTTCCGCGAGGCGATCTACCTGGAACGCCGGCTGGAACTGATGTTCGAATTCCAGCGGTGGTTTGACCTCGTACGCACGAAACGCATGATCACTGCATTGCACGCCGCAGGCAAAACCAACGCCGCCGAAAAGCACTACCTGCACCCGATCCCGCAGCGCGAAATGGATTTGAACCCGAAACTGCTGCAAAATCCGGGATGGGAATAACGAGTTTAAAACTTTGTATGTATGAAAAAGACCATTCTTAAACTCGTCGTTCTGCTGGCCACGACCATTCCGTCGGCATTCTCACAGCAAAAGGACAAACCTAATATCCTCTTCATCCTCGTGGACGACTGGGGCTGGACGGACCTGAGCTCGGCGGGGAGCAAATACTACGAAACGCCGAATATCGACCGCCTGAGGAAGGAAGGCCTTTGGTTTTCGCAGGCCTATTCGGTGGGGCCCAACTGTGCGCCAAGCCGTGCGTCACTGATGACGGGCAAATACACGCCTCGCCACGGCATTTACACGGTAGGCAATGCCGACAGGGGCAATTCAGTGGACAGAAAACTGATCCCGATCGAAAATAATACAGTGTTAAATCCGTCTTTCATCACCATTGCCGAGGAACTCAAAAATGCAGGTTACAGCACCGGGCTGATCGGGAAATGGCAGCTGGGCGGGAAGGGCAAAGGCGCCGACGCCCACGCGCAGGGCTTCGACCACGTGATCGGCGGCACCGGCGGCACGAGCTCCTATTTTTATCCCTATAACAAAGAAGGAAAACCCTCTCCCCACGAGGGTATTACGTCGGGCAAGGAAGGCGAATACATTACCGACCGGCTCACGGACGAGGCGGTGAAATTCCTCGATGGCCATCGCGAAAAGCCGTTTTTCCTGTATCTGTCGTATTTCGCCGTGCATACGCCTATCGAAGGAAAGGCGGATATTATTCAAAAATACAAAGCTAAAAAGGGCGACGCTTACCATTATAATCCGGTGTATGCATCGATGATCCAGAGCGCCGACGAGGGCATTGGCCGGGTGCTGAAACAGCTCGATGCACTGAACCTGACGGAGAATACCCTGGTGGTTTTCTTTTCCGACAATGGCGGAATGGGCGCGGTAACTGCCCAGCACCCGCTGCGGGGATCGAAGGGAATGCTTTATGAAGGAGGCGTCCGCGTGCCGCTGATCGTGAAATGGCCCGGCAAAACCAAAGCCGGGTCGCAGACAGACAGTCCGGTGATCGGCATCGATTTTTACCCGACATTACTGGAAGTTGCCAACATTCAAAAGCCGTTGAATACGGAAGTGGACGGACGGAGTTTCGTACCGCTGCTGTTGCAAAAACAGCCGGCCGACCGCGATATTTTCTGGCATTTCCCTGCCTACCTGGAAGCCTACAAGGGCGACAAGCGCAACAAGGACGCATTCCGGACGCGGCCGGCGAGCACCATCCGTTCCGGGGATTTCAAACTCCATCAGTTTTACGAGGATGGCCGGATAGAGCTCTATAATATCCGCGCTGACATTGGCGAGACGAAAAATCTGGCAAAATCCAACCCGGCCAAGGCCAAAGAATTGAAAGACAAGCTCGAAGCCTGGAAGCAGAAAACCAATGCGCCGGTACCAACGCAGCTGAACCCGGAATATGCGCCGGGAACCGTCGGCCATTCAAGTGGCGCCCGGACGGTCAATATCGAGGAATGATAATTTTTGAAACCCAAATCAAAATGAAGAATCTGTTCAGAATCAGCTCGGTACTGATCGCCGGAAGTCTGGCAATGCAGCCGCTCATGGCCCAGCACAGCCCGCAGCAGCCGTGGAATGGCAAAGCCGGGAAGACGTTGCAGGAATCGGCGCCGTTTCATATTCAGTATAATAAAAAAGCGGCCAAAGGTGCGCCGAACGTCGTCTGGATCCTGATCGACGATGCCGGTTTCGGCGCGACGACGGCATTCGGCGGGCTGGTGGAGACGCCTAATATCGAAAAGCTGGCCAACAATGGGCTGCGGTTCACCAACTTTCATACGACGGCCATCTGCTCGCCCACGCGGGCGGCGCTGCTGACGGGAAGGAACCATCATTCGGCGCATGTGGGTTTGCTGACGCCCGCTGCCATTGATTTTCCGGGTTACGATACTTACATGCCGTTCGAGAAAGGCACCGCGGCGGAGGTTTTGCGGGAAAATGGATATGCGACATTCGCTTTGGGCAAATGGCACCTGACGCCGGTGACTGAAAATTCGCAGGCGGGGCCGTTTAACCGCTGGCCCACCGGCCGGGGATTCGACCATTACTACGGCTTCCTGCCCGGCGCGACCGACCAGTGGCATCCCGAGCTTTGGGAAGATGCGACGAAGCTCGATATCGAACCGAATACGAGGCATTTGAATGAACTATTGGCCGACAAGGCGATCAAATACATTGCCAACCAGAAATCGGTGGATGCCGACCGGCCCTTTTTCCTTTACCTGGCTACCGGCGCAACGCATTCGCCGCATCAGGTTGCCAAGGAATGGATCGACAAATACAAAGGAAAGTTCGATATGGGCTGGGACAAGTACCGCGAAATTGTCATTGAGAAACAGAAAAAACTGGGCATTATCCCGCAAAATGCGGTGCTGCCCGAGCGCAACCCGGGCGTGAAGGAGTGGGCGGCCCTTTCGGAAAAGGAAAAGAAGGCCTATGCGCATTTCATGGAAGTGTATGCGGCATTTTACACTTATACCGACTATGAAATCGGCCGGATCGTCAACTACCTGGAACAGATCGATCAACTGGACAACACGGTGATCGCCGTCATTTTGGGCGACAATGGCGCGAGCAAGGGCGGCACCCAGCATGGCACGATCAGCCCGCAGATCAACAGGCTGCAAGGCGAGCAGCGCATCGACGCCATCCTGAGCGCCCGCGACCTGATCGGCACCGACGAGTCGAACACCGATTATCCCGTCGGCTGGGCGGCTGCGGCCAATACGCCGTTCCGCTACTGGAAAGGCGATGCCAATACCGAAGGCGGCACGCGCAACCCGATGATACTTTATTATCCCAAAGGCATCAGGGAAAAAGGCGGCATCCGTAACCAGTACGGGCATGTGAACGACATTTTGCCTACTACACTCGAAATCGCGAAGGCGGAAAGCCCGAAGCAGATCAACGGATACAAGCAGGAGCCTTTCGAAGGGACGAGCCTGGCCTATGCGATCGACCAGCCCGATGCGGCATCACGCCATACGGTGCAGTATTATGAGATCGCCGGTGCGCTATCGGTTTATAAAGATGGCTGGAAAGCTTCCAAAGGGCATTCTGTATGGGAGGGCTTCGATGCGGGCGAAAAGGCCGATCCATCGGGCAAGTCGGTGAATTTCAGTAAGGACGTATGGGAATTGTATAATCTGAATGAGGATTTCAACGAGCGCACCAACCTCGCCGCGAAGCATCCGGAAAAGCTGAAAGAATTGCAGGCGGTGTTCGATCAGGAAGCGAAGAAGTACAATGTGTACCCATTGAAAGATTTCACCGCGCACGATATGCCCGCGGGACGGACCGTGTATGGCAAAATGCCGGAAATTACCCTGTTTCCCGGCGTCGACAACCTGGTAGGGGTCAGCAGCCCACTTTACGACGGCCGTTCGTTCACCGTCGATGCCGAGGCCGACATCGCCAACGGTAAGGAGGAAGGCGTGCTTTTCGCGGTAGGAGGGGAGAAGAGCGGGATCAGCCTGTTTGTGAAAGATGGCAAGCTGCATTATGCCCACAAAACGGCCCGCGACGCCTATCACCTGGCTTCTACGGGTGACATTCCGAAAGGGCGGGTGCATTTCAGACTGGTGTATGAATTTACAGGACCTTCGGAGGCGGGGAAATCAGTCGGGAAGGAGACGGTTTATATCAATGAAGAAAAAGTGGGTGAACGAAGCTTCGCCGCTAATCAGGCACAGGTGCAGGGTCCGCGGCAGATCGACGGCACCGACGTCGGCCGAGATCAGAAATTCGCCGTTTCGGACCTGTATCAAGCGCCTTTTGCATTTACAGGGAAGTTGAAGAAGGTGACGATCAGGTATCAATAACTATTTTGGAATAACCATCAATAGATATGCAAAGACAACACATCACCCGACTGTTTGTGCTCGCTCTAACAATATTTGCACAGGCCGCTTTCGCGCAGAAAAAACCAAATGTGATCGTGATCCTGGCCGACGACCTGGGTTATGCCGACC
>CBIHPQ010000245.1:0-10288 GCA_966211825.1 uncultured Dyadobacter sp.
TCGTCGTGGGCTATGGTCAATACAAAGGCGAGGAAGAATCTCCGAAAGAGCCATCGGCACCAGTCGCCCGCAAGAACCTTGTCGAAACTGCATTCTTCTTCCCCGACCTGAAGACAGATGCAAAAGGGGACATTACCTTCTCCTTCACAATGCCCGAAGCTCTTACCAGGTGGAAATTCCAGGCGCTGGCCCATAGTAAGGACCTGGCATTAGGCTATTCTTCCAAAGAAATGGTCACCCAAAAGGAGCTGATGGTGCAGCCCAATGCGCCCCGCTTCCTGCGCGAGGGCGACAGGCTGAGCTTCCCCGTCAAAGTCGCCAACCTCTCAGCACGCGAATTGAAAGGTAATGCGGCATTGCTGCTGATGGACAGCGAAACGAATGAGGCACTGAATGGTAAATTCGGTAATAGCACTCCTTCAAAACCATTCACCATTGCTGCGGGGCAAAGCACCGTCGTGTTTTTTAACATCCAGGTCCCGCAAGGATTTACGGGAATGCTAACCTGGCGCGCCACCGCGCAATCGGGCGAGCTGGCAGATGGCGAGGAAAATGTATTGCCGGTATTGCCCAACCGCATGCTGGTGACAGAAAGCCTCCCTGTTTTCACCCGTGGCCAGGGCGACCGTACCTTCACGTTCGAAAAATTGAAACAGGCAGGCAAGTCGCCCACTCTTCAGCACCAGTCGCTGACAGTGGAATTTACCAGCAATCCTGCCTGGTATGCGATACAGGCCTTGCCATACCTGATGGAATATCCGTGGGAATGCGCCGAGCAGACCTGGGGCAGGTTTTATGCCAATGCCATTGCCGCCCATATTGTCAGAAGTTCACCACGGGTCGCGCAGGTTTTCAGCAAGTGGAAGTCGCTCGATACCACTGCACTTCAAAGTAGTCTGGCAAAAAATCAGGAACTGAAAGCATTGCTTCTCGAAGAAACGCCCTGGGTACTGACGGCCAAATCGGAAGCGGCACAGAAAAAGAATATCGCATTGCTTTTCGACCTCGTGCGAATGGGTAACGAACAGGAGCGCGCGCTTGCAAAATTGCAGGAAATGCAGACACCCAACGGAGGTTTCCCGTGGTTCAAAGGCGGTGCCGATAACCGGTATATCACGCAATATATTGTTACGGGAATTGGTCATTTGAAAAAAATGAATGCATTCAGTCCCGAACAGGAGCGGCAAGCAACCATCATCCTCGACAAAGCGCTGCCTTACCTCGATTCCCGCATGCAGGAAGATTACGCGTCGTTGCTCCGGGGCAAAGTAAATTTGAAAGAACTAACTCCCGGGCCGCAAGCGATCCAGTACCTGTATATGCGTAGCTTTTTTCCCTACAAAGCTATTCCGGCTGCGTCGAATGAGGCCTACCAGTTGTTCTTTACACGCGCAAAGGCAACCTGGATCAACAACTCCAAAATGCTGCAAGGCATGATCGCGCTCACCATGCAGCGGTCACGCGAAAGCCAGACTGCGCAGGACATTCTTGAATCGTTGAAACAGAAAGCCATCCATAATGAAGAGCTGGGCATGTACTGGAAAGACAGCCAGCGCAGCTGGTGGTGGCATGAGGCGCCTATCGAGCGCCAGGCTTTGTTGATAGAGGTATTTGAGGAGATCAGCAAGGATGCATCCGTTGTAAATGATTTAAAAACATGGTTGCTCAAAAGCAAACAAACCAACAATTGGGAAAGCACCAAAGCGACCGCCGAGGCCTGTTATGCGCTGTTACGACAAGGAAGTAACTGGCTGGCGGAGAGCCCGGCAACTACCGTGCACCTGGGCGAAACCGAAATAGGCTCAAACACCGATGCGACCGAATCCGGCACGGGCTATTTCAAACGTGCGTTGAATGCGGCAGCTATCAAGCCTGATATGGGTGATATCCGTGTGTCGGTACGTGCTTCGGCTGCGGCAAATGAGCTGCCCGGCTGGGGTGCCGTCTACTGGCAATATTTTGAAGACCTCGATAAAATCACCTTTGCAGAAACGCCATTAAAACTCTCCAAACAGCTCTTTGTAGAAATCAACAGCGATAATGGCCCGGTCCTCACGCCTGTACGCGAGGGCGATGCCGTGAAAGTTGGTGATAAAATAAAGGTCCGCATTGAGCTGCGCGTCGACCGGGATATGGAATATGTGCATATGAAGGATATGCGGGCTTCTGGGCTTGAACCGGTGAATGTGCTGAGCGGCTACCGCTGGCAGGGCGGGCTCGGGTATTACGAAAGCACGCGAGACGCGAGCACCAATTTCTTTTTCGATGCGCTGCAAAAAGGAACTTATGTATTCGAATATCCACTTTTTATAACACACGAGGGCGATTTCAGCAATGGTATTACAACGATCCAATGCATGTACGCGCCGGAGTTCACCGCTCACAGTGAGGGTGTCAGATTAAAAGCATTACCCAGAAAGTAACATGTCCGTTCAACTCATTAAAGCTACTACCAACGATCTGGAAACCGTAAGGAAAATCGGGATCGACACTTTTTATGAATCGTTTTCTTCGCTTAACACCGAGGAAAACATGGCACATTACCTGGAAACCGGTTTCAGCATGGAAAAGGTGGCCTCCGAACTCGGCAATCCAGCTTCGGAGTTCCATCTGGCCTACGAGGGCGATCAACTGATCGGCTATCTCAAAGTAAACCACGGCCCGGCCCAAAGCGAACTGAAAGATGATACCTCGCTGGAAATCGAGCGGATATATGTCCTTAAAGCGTGGCACGGCCAGAAAATCGGACAGTTGCTTTATGATAAAGCCATCGAAATCGCCCACTTAAACAGGTACGCGTACGTCTGGCTGGGCGTGTGGGAGAAAAATGAAAAAGCGATCGGTTTTTACAAACGGAATGGCTTTGTGGAGTTCGATAAACACCTTTTCAAACTCGGCGACGATATCCAGACCGACATTATGATGCGGCGCGACCTGTAAGTTCGCCAGGACATTCGGTTAGCTGACTGCCCGCTGAATCTTCAAAATTGCGTTTGCGAATGCATCCATATCCTCCTTCTCGCCCAGCATGGCATGTTGGAGGATCCAGACGGCGTCGGTATCGCAAGCCTTTTCGGCCTCGGGGCAGAAGGTCCGGCTGTAATCGGCGCTGTCGGGAATGGCGTAGCACATGAATGTTTTGTTCTGAAAAAGCGGCTGTTTGTAGAGCGGGTGCGGATAACCCTTGAAACTCGGCACACCTTCGGCAGCGAGCATCGCTGCAAACTCGCTTTTGGGCAAGTCTCCGAACTTCGATGCGTCGTATTTGAATATGTAAATGTGATAACCGTGCAGGGTGATGTGTTCGGTACGTTTCAGAGGCGAGATGCCTTCTATTTTATCCAATAAAGCACTTAAATATAGCCCATTATCGTTCCTGCGTCGGGTCTGCTCATCCAGCCTTTTCAGCTGTTCCGACAATAGCACCGCCTGCATTTGGGTAATGCGGTAATTGCAACCCGGATTGTAATGCTCATACCATTGCCCACCTTCGATCCGCCCGACATTGCGCAGGGAATGCATCATCGCGTACAAATCGTCGTCGTCGGTAATGACAATGCCGCCTTCGCCGGAAGTTAGGTTTTTGGAGGATTGAAAACTAAAACTGCCCACATGGCCGATGGAGCCCAGTTTTTTGCCCCTATACTCGGCCCCATGCGCGTGCGCGGCGTCTTCTACCACTTTGAGCTTATGCCGGCGCGCAATGTCCATGATCGCATCCATATCACAGGCCAATCCGCCAAAATGCACCGGGACAATCACCTTGGTACGCGGGGTAATGGCGGCCTCAATGGCAGCCGGACTGATATTGTAAGTCTCAGGGTCGATATCCACAAAAACCGGCACACAATTGCATTCGATCACCGAAGAAGCTGTGGTAATAAAAGTATAAGGCGGCACGATCACCTCGTCGCCGGGTTTCACGCCGCAAGCCATAAGCGCCAGCCGGAGCGACACCGAGCCATTGACGCACGTAATGGCGTATTTGCTGCCGCAATAGGCCGCAAATGCCTGCTCAAAACGCTCCACTTCATCCCCGCAATCGGGATTTCCCCATTTGCCGCTCGCAACGACCGCTGAAACCGCGTTCACCTCGTTTTCGTCGTAGATAGGCCAGGGGAATGTCTTTTCAATGGTTTTGGGTCCGCCGTGGATCGCGAGTACTTCTTTTTTGCTGCTCATGGGTATGGTATTCCGGAAATGTCGTGGCAATGTTTACCGGGAATACTATACCAGGCGACATTCGGGCTATATCCTGTGAGCCAATGGCGGATTATAGTCTTTTTGGAGGACTAGCCAGTATTTATTCCACAAACCCTTAGTCGCATTCCGTTCATGAATAACAGACAACTACTTTATGCCCTGCTTGTTGCAGGTATTTCGTTGGGCACGGCCTGGGCCATACGCGGGCAGTTTGGTCACGAACAAGGTGCCGCCTGGGCCGGCGGTATCGGCGGATTGAGCATCGTACTCATCGCCAAACGAAAAGACTGGTATGCCAAAGCATTCCAACTGGCATTGGCTTCGGCCGTCGGCTGGGGCGTAGGCGGCATTATCAGTTACGGCAAAGTGGTCGGCTTTGCGCGCGGGCTCGAATTTGGGAATGTCTATTATGGATTTTTAATGCTCTGCGTGATCGGCGGACTGTTCGGGCTGCTGGGTGGCGGGCTATTCGGCCTTACCCTCTCCTCCACCCGCGAAAAACCGGTGCAATGGCCACAGCTGATCACCGAAATGACGGCGGGCGCCCTCATTTTTTACTATCTCCTCATCGAAGAGCTCGACTGGCTCATGACGCCGCCGCGCTCGGAAGCGTGGGCGGCTTGTTTCGGAATGACCGTCGCGTTGTTCTGGTACCTCATCCGCCACAAGCTGCATTCAGCGATCAGAGTGGCTATTTTTGCCGGGCTGGGCGGCGGTTTCGGGTTTGCGTTCGGCAACTTCCTGCAAGTAATGGGCAGCGTGTCGGGCATTCATTTCAACTTCTGGAATGTAATGGAATATTCGATCGGCTTTTGCGGCGGCGCAGGAATGGCTTACGGTACTTTCACTTCCGAATGGGAGACTACCGACACCCAGGCATCCGGCTCCGGGCTGCTCGCCCCTGTCGTTATCCTGACTTTGATTATTCCATTTATCGTCTGGGACCAGTCATTCGGCACCGAAAGACTGGTTGAAACGATCCGGGGCTTTGGCCCGCTCGCCGATGCAGCCGGGATTACAAATGGCGTACAATGGGTAGCGTTGCTCTTGGTGCTGGCGTTTGCAGGGTATAGTGTATTCAAATATTATATCCGGCCAAAAGCACCGGTTACGGAGCTTACATACGAAGCGATTCAGCTGTTTTTCTTTCTTAACCTTGGCCTATACACCATTTACAGCCTCCTCATCACCTGCGCATTCATGAGCTTGTACCGGGTCGAGCAATATCTCTATCTCCTGAATGTCGTGGTGCTGGCCTTCCTCTTGAAAAAAACGCAGGCCTCCTTTTCAAACCGCGGCCTTAACATCAGTCGCTGGGCCATCAACTTCGCATTCATCATCGCCATTTTCGCCATCCTAACCGCCGTCGCCATCAGCACGCACGGAGAACTGAATGGGGCGAACAGGCGGTTTGAGTGACAGGCGACGGATAATCGCTGTTATTTTTTGTGTCAATTAATGGTAAAAAGGTTAGATTTAATTAACCAAACGAATGCTCAAATGGATGCGTTATCTAGCGTTATGCAGATTTTGAAAGAACTGAAACCAGAACTCACGGATAGATATCATGTAAGTTCAATCGGGCTGTTTGGATCAATTGTAAGAGACGATTTTACTTAGGAAAGTGATGTCGACATTATTGTTGATTTCAGCCAACCCGTCGGAATCGAATTCGTCGACCTTGCTGATCTGATTGAAGAGCGCATCGGAAAACCTGTTGACCTTGTATCCAAAAAGGGCATAAAACCCAGGTATTTAGAGGAAATAGCTTCGGAAATACTTTATGTCTAGCCGCAAACCGTCCCTGCTCGTTCAGGATATGCTGGACAGCGGTACAAAATTCTGCTCTACACCGAAAATCTGACGTTTGACGAATTTATCAATGATGACAAAACAGTTGATGCTGTAATCCGAAATTTCGAAATCATCGGAGAAGCAGCCAATCGGTTATCAGAGGAGTTTCGGGATAATCACACGAATATTGACTGGCACAAAATCCGGGGGTTCAGGAACCGCATTATTCACGACTATTTTGGTATTGACTTCTCAATTGTCTGGGAAATAAAAAATCACTACCTACCAATTCTCCTGGCCGAATTAAGCCTTCTTGAATTTTAATTTTAAGTCAAGTCAGTACCATCAAAGTCATCAAACATTACTTGGTAATTTTCAGCTCGTCTTTTACCTCTCCCTCAGGATTATAGCATTTGTAATGCAACGTGTTTCCCTTGATTGATATATGCTGATACAGCGGGCCGTCTTTGTACCTTACCACGGCATAATCTTCTTCCGGCCAGCGTACCTGCTTGCCGGGAATGCTGATTGACATGAGGTAAATGGTACCCTTCGCCGGACTTGCCACTTCCTTGTTGTTAAACATCGGCTTCGTGCGCAGGTAATAATGCATATGCCCGCTCATGACCATGTCCACATGGTATTTGTCGAAAAGTGAGCACCATTCGCGCCTGATCTCGTCATAAGGCTCCTCGAAGTTGTAGGGCGGGAAATGGAACATCGCAAACTTCCATTTGGCTTTCGAATTCCGGAGTTGATTTTCAACCCACGCGCTTTGTTCGGGTACCGAAAGCGTGGCATCGATCATGAGAAACAATGCGTCCTGATAGTTGAAAGCGTAGGTCATTTCGGAGGGCTGTCCCGCCGGGCCGTTTTCGGGTAGGCTGAACATCTCCTTGTACATCCACGCTCCCAGGCCATCCTGACTATCATGGTTACCCGGCACAGGCATCAATGGCCTCGTACTGAATGTCGGGCCGGCGTGCGCCCATAGCTGGTCCCAATCGTCGCGGTGCAGGCCGGTGGTTACCAGGTCGCCGGCGATGGAGAAAAATGCGGTTTCAGGGTGCCGTTTGATGGATTTTTGCGCCATATCGCCCCAAATAGGCGAATAATGCGTGTCGCCGAACCAGATAAACGAAAAGTCCTTCACACGGTCGGAAGCGGTTTGGAATGACGACGGCACCGACCATTGCGAGGGGCCCGTACCGATCGAATAATGGTACAGGGAGCCCGGGCTCAGTCCTTTGAGCTGCGCAGTGAAGCGGTTTACGAACCGGTCGTTCTGCAACAGCCTGTCCTCCATATTAAATGCCGAAGCATCCGTAAACAGCGTATCGGATTTCCCCGGTTTCCAGTATTTAACTTTGCTTCTGAGCACTTTCGGGCTGGTACGCCACTGGATATTTGCCGTGGTGGCAGGATCGCCGCTCCATGTCAGGATCACCTGGTCGGGTTTTTCGGAGGAAGGAGTAGAAGTTCTCCTGAATGCATTCACCAGGTGCGCCTCACGTGCGCGCCCACGCACGGTTGTGAAGAGCGTCTGGCCGTTCAGTTCGTCGGGGACTTCGGTTAATACCAATCCATCCCAATCGTGGTAGGTTAATGCCCCTTTTTGCATGGTGCCCAGCGCATATTGTGCGGGGGCCACATTCGAAACCGTCAGTTTTTCGGCTTTGTCGATAGGCGCCACGCTGATGAAATAAACCGGCCGGTCCCTGTCGAAACCATTGATACCGAGCCCTACCTGCCCTTTCTCGAAATCCTTTTGCCAGACTTCGTAAGTATACTCCTCATTCCTGACAAGCATCTGCGTCTTTTTGAAACCACTCTTTTCCAGCCAGAAAGGCGGCTGTGCCTGCGCGGTATGGCGCATAAGCGATACTCTCACCGGCACATTCGTTTCAAAAGTCCAGAACCGCGTCGCCAGCGTCTCCTTATCCTGGTCGCTGAGAACGCTGAGAATATACGCATCCGAAATAGTATCCAGCTGTGCCGGCGTGAGGGTTTCATATAACCTGGTCACCGTACGGTCGACCACTTCCTTCACCGTCCTTTCGGGTTGTTCGCCGCTCATTGCGAAAAAAGACATCCAAACCGGGCATAGTAAGGCCCACCAGAGTATTCTTTTATTTTTGATCATGGCTATTTCAAGTTTCCCGTCAAGTATAGATACACTTATTTCAGGGAATTACAGAACCGACTTATTATCCGTTAAAAACACCCTTGTACTCTCGGTGTAGACGTTGCCTTGCGGCGTTTTGTATTTCAAATCCACATAAAATGCCCGGAAACCACTCGCGGGTAATTCTGCGGTCACTTTTACATTGGATTTCTGGCTTATTTTCAAACTTTTGGCAGTCCAGGTGTCATTCCGCAAATCCTGATCGGGCGAGTTAGCCGACCACAGGATCACATCCACCAAAGCATCCGGCGTCGCTTTAATGTCCAGGCTCACCCTCCGGTTGGTAACCGATTGGCTCCATTGGCATTCTGTATAAGGCCGCTTGTTGATCGTCGCCCCGAAGAATGCGCTTAAAGCTTCCATTGCCTGCTTGCCGTCGCCGAGGTCGTGGCCTGCATTAGGTACATAATGCAGCATATTGTTGCCCGGGATCTTGTCGAGGTAGTTTTTGATATTATCCACTACCCAATATTCATCGTTCGTGCCCATGAAAATCATTTTGGGCATCGTCAGTTTGTCGCGGTAGGAATAGGGATCGATCATCGTCGTGATCGCCTGGCCGTCCGGCGAGCCGGTCGATTGCGGAATGCCCAGCTTCACATAGTCTTCGATCTGAACGCTGTAATCACCCCACGATTTGATCTGATAATCGAGGCTTACCGGCATATTCAGCACGTCGATCACCATCGGCGCGATCGCCTCCACGCGCTTGTCGCTCGCACCCGTGAGCCAAGTGGTCCAGCCGCGCTTGGACGCTCCCGTCACCACGAAGCTATTGACTGTGTGCTTCAATTGTTTTTGCGCAAACTGCTGCACCGCATCCATTGCCTTCACCGCGCTTTTAACCATCGGAAACAGCAGCGGCCAGGTATAATCCTTGTCCTTTTTAAAATTATGTAACGTGTAGGAAATCAATGCATCCTCGGTAAGATCGTCGAAAAACGGCTGATTAGGCGCCTGTTTCAGCAACGCAACGATTGCCTGATTCGTGGTGGCCACTTTCCCAAGCGAGGTGTACATTTGTTCATCCTTTTTGCTGTTCCAATTCGGCTGTCCATTCGCATTAGAGCCGCCTGTAATGAAAAGCAGTGCGTCGTCATGCCGGTTTTCTTTGGGGACGATAACCGTCATCTGGTGCGTCCAGGTAAATTCACGCCACTTTTGTGAGGTTAACAGGATTTGGTAGAAGGTAAGGTCGTCGCGCTGGAACGTCTCTTTCAGCTCCCATTTAAATGTCTTATCGCCATTGCCCAGATAGCTTTCCAATGCATTCTCAGGCGTCACTTTCTGAGCATTCACAAAAACCGTTGCCGCGATGGCCAGCAGCATGGTGGCAATGGACCTAGCGGCTATTTTCAAAAACATGATCACGCGTGTTTTGGGTTTAAAAATAAGTTTACTTTCCCTACTGAGGAGCGGGGCTGTCTTTTACCAGCTTCAATGCCTGCTCGATATAGATTTCGCCCGTCATTTCACCCAGGCTCGTGCGGCTTACATACTCATACCGCTTAAAACTGTTGAAATCTACTTTCGTGAGCATATAGCCGAATGCATCGTTCGTCAGTCCGAAGAGGAAGGGCTGCTTCGTATTCATGTGCCTTTTGACATAATATCCGATATTAGGCAATGCTTCGCCTGGAACCGTCAGCACCTGCGCTGTCCCGATATTGAGCAGGTTGAGCTGCGTTACAATGCGGTTATCACCGGCCATTTCATTTTTAATTGGTGATTTTTGAAGGATATAGCGCATGATCTCCGAATCCACCGGAAATTCAATTCTGCGGGAAACGCAATACAAATCCGGGTTCTCCTGCACCGCCGCGTCTTTCACGATCCGCAGCGCCTCATCGGCCAGCAGCTCGCCTATCCTTTTGCATTCATTCCAGTCATTGGCTTCCTTCCCGTTGTCGACGCGGTTGTCGGCCGTTACCATGCCGCCTTGCGCGCCATTCATGAAAATAGCTGTCCCTCCGCCCTGTGCCTCGATCCGGTCGTACAATGGTCCGCAAAGGTCCGGGCTCAGAATGCCCCTCCCCGACCCGATCACTTCCGGGTGGATCGCATAATTGACCAGCGTCGCAATAGCCTTGCCCTTATTAGCCCCTG
>CBIHPQ010000246.1:0-10274 GCA_966211825.1 uncultured Dyadobacter sp.
CGACGCGATCGTGCAGGTTACCAAGCAAGGTTACGTCTTTGTCCTCGACCGGGTCACCGGGAAACCGCTATTCCCTATCAAGGAAACGGCCTTTACCTTTCCGGGCATTGACGGTGAAAAAGTAGCCAGCACGCAGCCCATTCCGACATTACCCGTCCCGTTTACGCGCCAGACATTCACTTCAAATGATTTCAACACCTTTGTCGCGGATCGCGATTCGCTCGTCGAGCTGCTTTCCAAAGCCAAAACCGGCAGCGCCTACATTCCGATCACGTCCAGCATGACGATCTTCTACCCCGGCACCGACGGCGGCGCACAATGGGGAGGAGCTGCAACCGATCCGGAAGGTGTAATGTACGTCCCAGCCAAGGAAATACCCGTTTACACATCACTCATTAAAAAAGAAATCCCCAAAAGCACGGCAGGCGTAACTGGTGCGCAACTTTACCAAATGAACTGCGCCGCCTGCCATGGAGCCGACAAAATGGGCAACCACGATGGCTCTTACCCATCGCTCGCTAATCTTGAAAAACGTTTGAAACCGGCCCAGATCGAGGCAATTTTGAAGAATGGGCGCGGGATGATGCCATCATTTACCCACATTTCGGAAGCAGAGCGAGGCTCCATCATTGCGTACCTTACCAATCAGGAAAGCAAGGAAAGCATTAGGATTGACTCCAAAACACAAGTTCCCTACCAGCATACGGGCTATAACCGCTGGTACGATAGGAATGGCTACCCGGTAAGTCAGCCGCCCTGGGGCACATTAACCGCCATCGACCTGAACACCGGCCAACGAAAATGGCAGGTGCCGCTCGGCGAATACAAGGAGCTGACCGCCAAAGGAATCCCGCCCACCGGTACAGACAATTACGGAGGCCCGCTGGTAACGGCAAGCGGTCTCATTTTCATCGCCGCAAGCCGCGACGAGCAATTCAGGGTATTTGACAAGGAAACGGGGAAGCTATTATGGCAAGCTGCATTACCGGCAGCGGGCTACGCATCGGCAAGTACCTATTCAGTGAATGGCAGGCAATATGTCGTCATTGCCTGTGGCGGCGGGAAGTTGAATACGAAATCCGGCGACCGGTATGTGGCTTTTGCGTTGCCTTAATCTACTTTTTACGTCACCAATCTAAATGTAAGACTAACTTTGCGAGCATTACGATAAGCTCATTACCTTTTCAATCTAAAACTATGCCTTCAAAAATTCTCAATGTCGGTTTAATCGGTTTCGGTTTGTCGGGGCGGTATTTTCATTCGCCTTTCCTGAGCACCAACCCGAATTTCAAGATCAAAACGGTGGTCGAAAGGACCAAAAACGAGGCGCAGGAATTTGACCCGACGATCGGCAATGCGCGGTCGGTGGAAGAACTGCTGAGCGACGAGGCCATCGACTTCGTTTTTATATGCACACCCAACGACACCCACTTCCAGTACGCCATGGACGCGCTCGAAAACGGCAAGCACGTCGTGATCGAGAAACCATTTTCGGCTACCGAAGAAGAGGCCCGTCAATTAGTAAAGTTGGCCAAAGAAAAAGGCCTCGTGCTGACCGCCTATCAAAACCGCCGCTGGGATTCCGACTTCCTGACTATACAAAAATTGCTCGATGAGGGAAAACTAGGCGACATTATCGAATATGAATGCCGCTACGACCGCTACCGCGAGGCCGTTGCAGGCTCATGGAAAGAGCGAGCCGTTCCCGTTGGTGGTAATGTCTACAACCTCGGCCCTCACCTGATCGACCAGGCTTTGGTACTGTTCGGCGAACCCGAAACAGTTACTGCAGATATCCGCATCGTACGCCCGAACAGTGAAATCGACGATTATTTCGACATTCGTCTCGGGTATGCCGACAAATCGGTAATCGTGAAATCGAGCCTGATGGTGTATGAAAATCATTTGCGCTACGTTCTGCACGGCACCAAAGGCTCATTTATCAAAGGCGGCCTGGATCCGCAGGAGGAAACTTTACGCAAGAATGTGCTGCCTAACCAAAAGCCGTGGGGAGTAGAACCCAAAGATCGCTGGGGAAAACTGTACAGCGGGGCATTTACGGGAATCGTAGAAAGTGAAGCAGGCGACTATATGCCGTTCTACCAGAATGTCTACGACGCAATCGTCGACGGCGCCGAGCTGGCTGTGAAACCGGAAGAAGTACTGCGCACCTGCCGTGTGATCGACCTGGCATTCCAGAGCAGCAACGAAAAGAAAGTAATGGCCTATTAATGGGCACCGTAAACAAGCAAAAGGCAGTCCGGGATACCCGGACTGCCTTTTTTTGATGCTTATCAGCAGGTCGTTATTACTTGATAACGGCTGTTACCTGACGTTTTGTTTCAGTCGAGATCGCGAATGGCTTAGTAGAAATTTCGCTGCCATTGTTGATAATGAAGCTGTAATTTCCGTCTGCCAGGTTCGACAAGTCGAAGATCTTAGTGTAGTTTTCTGACTTAGGGATCGAAGTGCTGTAAACGATTGGTCCTGTGTAGTCTTTGATAACCAGTGAAGATCTCTCTTTTACGTTTTCAAGAGACAATTTGAATTTCAATTCTGCACCAGAAACGAGCTCGATAGAAGCGTTGTTTTCTTTTACTTTATCAGCAGCGATTGAAAGATTTGCAGTTGATACTCCCACCAAAACTGCGATTGCCAAGATAGTTTTTTTCATTTTAT
Organism: uncultured Dyadobacter sp.; assembly: GCA_966211825.1. Taxonomy (GTDB): domain Bacteria; phylum Bacteroidota; class Bacteroidia; order Cytophagales; family Spirosomataceae; genus Dyadobacter. Next base: position 2,680 of record CBIHPQ010000246.1, read on the forward strand.
TCTTAATGTTTAAAGTCTGATTCAATGTTACCAATTTGTACTTTTCAGGCATTTACCTGATTAAGTTCTTAAAGCATCTATTCGTTATAGATTTCTGCTCTTTGGACATTACAAAGGTACCCAACATTGTGATTAAAAGTCAATAAGCGCGATTTCATTACGTGAAAGTTCTTTTTTGTATGATGTATAAATATTGGAATAATTATATGATTATTGAAAAAGTGCAGCAAGTAGTTTGAAATTTGCCAGTATCATTAGAAAAGTGCAATTCAAATTATTTGCACTTTTTTGATATTTTTAAATAGTATACTTAGTTAATGGATTTTACCCGGAATGCAATGCATGAGCTGGCCGCTGATGAACACGTCTGATTTCGTGCATATTCGTGCCCTCCCGGCAAAAAAACTTGTTTTACCTTAAAGTATTTCCTGACGTCAGCCGTCTGCCAATCTGTAATAGCTCAAAAAGTCCGTTTGTCGCAGAAAAAGCCAAATATCATCCAGACCGTCGCATCCTATGGCAAGCAGTTGCTTGGGTTCATCCGGCAGCGCGTCAATACCGATGAGGATGCGGAAGACATTTTGCAGGATGTATGGTACCAGTTGAGCACTGTTCCGGAGATTGAGGCGATCGAACAGATGAGCAGCTGGCTTTACCGCGTGGCCCGCAACCGGATCATCGATAAATACCGCAAACAGAAGCCGGAATCGCTGGAAGATTTCGGGTACGAGGATGAGGATGGCGAATTTCATTTCAAGGACATCCTGCTGGCCGACGACAATACGCCGGAAAGCGCTTACCTGAAAGACCTCTTTTGGGAGCAACTGAACATTGCCCTCGATGAACTTCCGGAAAACCAGCGGCAGGTGTTTATCTGGAACGAGCTCGAAGACCAGACGTTCCAGGAGATCGCCGATCGCACCGGAGAAAATATCAAAACCTTAATTTCCCGCAAGCGCTATGCCGTCCGCCACCTGCGCGAACGGCTTGAAAGCGTGTACCGGGAGTTTGTAAATTATTAAATTTGTCGACCATGATGAATCCGCAAAACAGAGGTAGAAGGTTCCGGCTTGCGCTGCCGGTTTTTATCCTGATCGCCGCCCTCGCCTTCGGAGCAATTGTGCAGTGGCTCTGGAATGCCATTCTGCCCGCTGCTGCCGACTTTAACCCTATCAGCTACTGGCAGGCCGTAGGTCTGTTTGTTTTGTGCAAAATACTGTTTGGGGGTTTCAGAGGGCCGGGCCACCACCCGCACCACAACAAATGGCAGCGGTTCAACCGGCGCTTCGGGCGCGGGAAGCGTGAGGAAGTATTGGCCTGGAAAAATAAATGGATGCAAATGACCGACGAGGAACGCATTAAATTCCGCCAAGAAATGTGGAACCGACGGAGAAAGCCGCCCGAAAATATGTAACAGTTAGCGACCCGGCCCACCAGCCGGGTTATTTTTTTCCTGTATTTTAAAGTAATTTCTTCAACCGCCCGTCTGCCAGAATATAATCGCCTGTATGGCGCACAATTATTCATCAAAATCAGACAAGACCATGTTCATCGTCATCCTAAAAACAATCGGGGCCGCGGTCCTGGCAGGGCTGTTCCTCTTCGCACTTCCTTTTTTGATCTTCAAGGCAATATTCTTTTTCCTGTTCCTCGGATTCATTTTCAGGTTCGTGGGAGCCAGACCACGCTATCGCAGATGGCACCGCTACCATCCCGGCTTTTACGATTATCCACACGGCGATTTCACCGGAAGCCGCAGGGAATACCTGACCGAACCATCCGGCCATTCGCCTCAAAAAGTGTAACCATATCAATTCATTCATCAACAAACAATTAATATCATGTGTAATAACAGATTCGGACATCGTGGTTTTGGAATGCGCCACGATCATTATGGCAGGCAATTCGGATCGCAACGCGAGTTCCGTGTGCCGGTCAACATCATCAAAAACGACGACAGCTATGAAATGCTCGTTTTCGCACCCGACCGCAATAAGGAAGATTTCAAAATCAATGTGCAGGGCCTGGAACTCACGATTTCTTATGAGTTGAAGGACAACCTGGGCGAGAAGCGAAACTGGCTGCGGCAGGAGTTCAGCAAAAGTTCGTTCCAGCGGACGTTCATGATCGACCATACCGTAGATACGGAAAACATCCACGCCGAATACAACAATGGCATCCTGCAAATTACGCTGCCGATCGTACCGGGCTCTGAGAAGCCTGCGCAGGCGATCAATGTAAATTAAGCGTCTTCAATCACTTCATCAACAAAGAAAGCCCCTGCATAACCGCAGGGGCTTTTCTGATTACAAACGCTTAACAAATACTGGTTTTAACTAACCAAAATCATTTATACGCAGGGTCTTGTACGAGCGTAGCTGCTCCTGCTTTGTACGACCTGTCGATCGCTTCCTGCGGGATCGGGAAGTACTCATTTTTGCCTTTTGTGAAAACTGCTCCTTTTTTGTAAACTCTCTTGTTCGCCTCCACAGCGACGTAAGCATTCAGCGTTTCCGCTGCAATACCCCAGCGTTGCAGATCGAAGAAACGGTGACCTTCCATCGCGAATTCCAGGCGACTTTCGAAACGTACGGCTTTGCGAGCGGTTGCGGCATCCGCCCAGGCCTGATCGTAAGTTTTAATCACATAGTTCGCGGCAGGTTCATTCAATACAGCATAGTCGTCCCTCGATTTAGGTCCCTGAACAGCTTTTTTGACAAAGCCAGCCGGGTTGGCGGCACGTGTACGGATCTGGTTGACCAGTTTTCTTGCATTTTCCAGGTTACCCAGTTCCACTTCACATTCGGCGAGCCACAAAAGGATCATTCCGTAGCGCATAATGCGGTAGTTGTTGCTCGAAAGGTTACCCCAGCCATTGATCCCGAAGCCCGCTTTCTCGGAAATGTGTTTTTTGGGAGAATAGGGCCCTGCGTAAGTCTGGTCGCGGATAAAATCGCTGCCGTGGATCTTGAAATCCTTGAAAAGAATGCCTCGGCGGCCTACGGTCTGATCCAGGCGCGGATCGAGCGTGCCGGTGTAAGGCACAAACGGATCGGAGTATTTCAGGCCCTGATCGTTTTTGACGTCACTGTCATTGAAGGTATCCAGCAATGGCAGGCCGGCGGCGCTGGTTTTAAATGCATTCACCAGGTTTTGAGAAGGCTGATAAAATCCGCAGCAGCCCCATGGGTCTATGTAAGGGTGCGCCAAACCTACACCTGCATCCGCCGCATCGCCCGACGCACTTGAAACGGCATATTGTATCTCAAAAATCGATTCTGCATTGTTACGGGTGGCGATCAGGAAATTATCCTCGAACTTTGGTGCCAGCGAAAATTTACCCGACGCGATAATTTGTTCCAGAACAGGTTTCGCCTTTTGCAATACGGCCACATTGGCGGCACCGGTGGTCACATTCCAACCCTGGTACATATAAGATTTGGCAAGGAAAGCCAGCGCAGCCCATTTGGTGGGACGGCCAACCTGTGACTGTACCTCAGGAAGTCCTTCCGAAGCCGCTTTAAAATCAGCCTCGATCATCGGCCAGACATCCTTGTCGTTAGGTATTTTGGTACTCTCGAGGTCGTCCAGCTTGTAAATCGTCTCATCGATATATGGAATTGTCTTCCACATTTTCTTGGCTTCGAAGTGATACAAGCCGCGCAGGAATCGTGCTTCGGCCATAATCTGCTTTCTGCGGGCGTCGCTGATCTCAGGCACTTCGGCCATCGTGTTGATCACATCATTGGTACGGGCCACGCCTTTATACAGTCCCCGCCACTTGTTTCTGATGTGGTTGTTAGTTGGCTGGAAGTCATATTTTTCGATAAACGACTGTTCGGGCTGGTCACCGGCATCTGTCCCTTTGTAGGAATCATCGGAAGCGAGTCCGCCGAAAACCCAGCTCTGAATATCGTTGTTCCAGGAATCCTGACCATCGAGCCCCTGCCCGTCGATCATTGCATAAGCTCCGATCAGCAAACCTTCCACGCCCGCAGGCGTTTTGAGGGCCGTCGGACTGTATTGGCCCTGTGGATCGCGACTCAAAAATTCGTCCTTGCAAGCAGAGACTATTCCGATCGCCAGACCCACCGAAAGCATGTATTTTACAAGTCTTGCATTCATATATATTGAATATTTAAGATCAGTAGAAGAAACGGTTGTCAGAATGATATGTTGAGCCCAACCAGGAATGTCCTGGAAACAGGCATATAGCCGCCGTCAAAACCCAGCGTACGGTCCTCACCTGTCTGAATTTCAGGGTTCAGACCTGTGTATTTGCTGACAGTGAACATATTCTGTCCCTGAACATAGATCTGTGCATTACTGAAACCGATTTTGCTTGATACTCCTTTTGGTAATGTATAAGTAAGCTGCACGTTTTTCAGGCGGAAGTCGGTACCTTTTTCAACGAAGTAGCTCGATGGGCGGCTGCTGATCTGGTCATCCGCATCCATAATGGGCACGGTTCCTTCCTTATGATCTGGCTGCCATGCGTCGTATAGCGCACGTTTCGCACGGTTACCCTGGAACGTGTTGAAATCCGTGAAATAGCGCAGATAGCTGAATATCTCATTACCTACCACACCATTACCGAAGACGGTCAGGTCAAAGGCTTTGTAACCAATATTCACATTCACACCATACACAAAATCAGGGTGCGGATTACCGATAACGGTGCGGTCATCGTCGGTGATTTTATTGTCTCCGTTGATATCGGCGATTTTAAATTTACCGGCTTTGTTATAAGAACCGTATGGCGCCCATGCTTTGGCTTCTTCATCCGATTGGAAGATCCCCAGTACTTTATACCCGTAATAGGAAGATATCGGCAATCCGGCTTGTGTGAGCGTCACCGCCGGCACACGCGAGCCTGCACCAAAATATTTGGTATTATCACTCTCATCGAGCTTATCCACCGTGTTGCGGTACATTGAGTAGTTCACAGAAGCACCGTAGCGCAGTTCACCTTTCATGGCCGTATTGCGATAGGACAACCCAAGGTCGATACCTTTGTTCGTCATTTGGCCTACATTGAAAGAAGGCGCATTGGCGTCACCGGCTGTGTAAGTAATCGGCGTCGAGAAGAGCATATCGGTAGTTTTCCGGTTCCAGAAATCCAGTTCGAGGGTCAACGCGTCGTTCAGGAAAGTCGCGTCCAGACCGATGTTATTGGAGGTTGTGGTTTCCCATTTCGCATTGGGGTTACCAAACGAAAACGCATCGTAGCCAATCGTAGGCTGGCTGCCCGACCCGTCAATTGGATAACCGGCATTGAAGATGTTTGCCCGATAAGTTGTAAAGGCATTGTAATCCCCAATTTTCTGGTTACCGGTTTTACCCCACCCGTAGCGAAGCTTCATGTCGTTGATAAAGCTCGCGGACTTCATGAAGTTTTCGTCGGATAACCGCCATCCTACGCTGAATGCCGGAAACACCGCATTTCTTGAAGCCTGCTGAAAACGTGAGGATGCATCATTACGCAGAATGAACTGGAAAAGGTACTTATCCGCGTAAGCGTAGTTAACTTTTCCGAATTGCGAGTAGAGGCTATAATCGCGGTTTACACCACCGTAGTTGGTCGCCTTTGTCGCGTCACCCAGGTTCAGATAATTAATGATGGATGGTATTTCAAATGCATATCCCGAACGCGCAGCACCGAACTCCTCAGCAAACTCGCGGATTGCCTCAATACCCACGTAAGCATCCACTTTATGGTTTGTCCCAAAATTGCGGGAATAGCTCAAAGTATTCGTCCAAACCCATTGATATGAATAATAATCGGTTGCATTCGATCCGTTGTTGAAGCTACCTTCTACGTATTCAGGGTTTGCGCGACCGATGTAACGGCCTCTTTGGCTAACTCCGTCCACACCGAGACTGGTCTTGACGGTCAGGTTTGGAATAATATCGAACTCGCCATAGATATTACCAAATGCCCGCAAACGATAAGTACGGTTGTCCTTTTCGCGATACAGCGTAGCATAAGGGTTCGAGTTGTTTCCAAGGTTAGCGCCGCGTGAGCCTGCGAAATTGCCTTTAATGTCGTAGATAGGAAGCAAAGGATGGTGTTTAAAGGCACCCGATACCGCGTTTTGTTCCTGGTTGTTTCCGAAACCTCCTTTTCTGTTATCAAACGACACTGCAAGGTTTTCTCCCACCCGGAAACGCTTGTTTGGAGTAGAAAACTCTGTATTGGCCCGAATGGTGTAACGGTCGTATCCAATGAATTTAACGACACCCTCCTGGCTGAAATACCCCACTGACAATGCGTAGCGGCTATTTTCGGTACCACCACTTGCCGATAACTGATAATTTTGAATGGGTGCTGTTGTAGTGAGTTCTCGCCACCAGTTGGTATCTGCGGCCTTGGTGATCGCATAAATATTACCGGGCACGAGTGAATACTTGGCAGGGTCCACGTCGGGAGTGCCTTCCTTGCCTTTGCTGGGGAACACATAGTCAGGTATTGTAACCTCGCCATTCGGGCCGAATGTGTATTGACCATGCGAAGGCGTCTTACCGGCATATTTATCGGCCAGGTAGAGGTATTTACCCAATTCCTCGGAATTTAGCGCCTCTACTTCCTTATATGCTTTCTGGGTTCCGTAATAGGCGTTAAAGGAAATAACCGGCTTACCGATCTTGCCCCTTTTGGTCGTGATGATCACAACTCCGTTTGCCGCGCGCGAGCCGTAAATGGAGGCCGAAGACGCGTCTTTCAGGATCTGGATCGTTTCGATGTCGTTGGGGTTGAGGTTACCCTGGTTTTCAGTCGGCACGCCGTCGATGATGAACAGCGGGTCGTTGTTACCGATAGTACCGAACCCCCGTATACGCACCGTGGCATTTCCGCCCGGTGTTGCGTCGTTCACAATGTTCAACCCGGATGCCCGGCCTTGTAATTGCTGTGCGAATGTCGTTGCCGGAACAGCTTGGAGATCTTTCGCATTGACAGTCGTTACTGACCCCGTAATATCGCGCCGCGATTGCGAGCCGTAACCGGTCACAATCACTTCTTCGAGCGCACTGACGTCGCTTGTCATGGACACGTCAATGATCGTCCGGTTGCCAATCGCAACATCTTTGGCCGTGTAGCCGATAAATGAAAAAACAAGGACTTGGGCGCTGGAAGGCACTTTAATGGAATACTTGCCGTCCGCGTCAGTAGTAACGCCAATGGTCGTCGAACCTTTTAGTGTGACAGAGGCTCCCGGCAAACTGGAACCGGATTGCTCGTCCATCACCGTTCCGGTGATGGTGATATCCTGTGAGAAAGCTGTCAGGGAGATGAGGAACAGGAGCCCGCAAAAAACCATCCTGCTTCCCAGGTGAAGGTAGTTTTGTTTCATCGTATTTAGTCAGGTTAATATAGTTATGTAACCCAAAAATATCGATTTGAAATCATTAAATAATCTAATATTTATAAAATATATTCAATCTAATATAGAATTGCACTATTCACATTCATCAACCCAAAAAGAGTTGACTTTTTCCAAGAAACCACCCCGCATTAAAATAATTTTTAATGCAATTTTAATCTCTTAATAAATAAGTGTCATTGATACAAATAACAGTATATCAGTGATTTATAG
>CBIHPQ010000247.1:0-10261 GCA_966211825.1 uncultured Dyadobacter sp.
ACACTACCCCCCACAACCCCCCGACGCGCAAATTAACGCCCCCCGGGGGGGAAAAAGCGGGCGGTGTCAGCCTGCGCCCCCGGGCCGGCGGGGCCGGGGGCGCTCAGGCTGACAGGCTTAGCCACATTGGGCAACCTCGGCTATTATCTGAAAAACCGGGGAACACTCCATTGATAGCGCACGGCCAGAATGCGGATCACGATAATAACAATGGCGGAAGAAATGAATGTAGTATTTCTTTCAACACCCAATTCACTTAGCAGCAGGTAAAAACAGGCGCCCGTGAAGCACGCGGTCGCATATACTTCTTTCCGGTAGATGATCGGGATCTCGTTCGTCATCACATCGCGGATTACCCCGCCCATAGTGGCCGTAAAAACGCCCATTATCACGGCAATTTCCGGCCTGACGCCCAGATGCAAAGCCTTTTCAGTTCCTACCAAAGTAAAGAGCGCGATGCCGAAAGTATCGAACAGGAATAGCGTTTTCCTCAGTCTTAAAAGGAATTTGTAGAAAACAAATGTGACGATAATGCCCAGGATAATGGCGCGGATGATGGTAATATCATCGATCCATACCAGCGGATAGCTTCCCAGCAGCACATCGCGGAGTGTACCACCGCCGATGGAAGAAATGAAGGCTGTGAAGCTCGCACCAAACCAATCCTGGTGCTTCTGATCCTTCACAGCCAATGCGCCGGAAATCGCGAATGCGAATGTCCCGACGATCTCTAATATGTATTGAATGCTCATTCCGCGACGACGGTTACACGGCTACCGGAGCCTTGATCCCCGGCCACGGGTTGTAATTCCGCAGTTCGAAATCCTCAAATTTGAAGTCCAGCACATTTTTAATGTCCGGGTTAAGGACCATTTCCGGCAATGCCCTCAGTTCGCGGCTGAGCTGCGTTTCCACTTGTTCGAGGTGGTTGAGGTAAATGTGGGTATCACCGCCAGTCCACACGAAATCGCCCAGGTCGAGGTCGCATTCGCGGGCGATCATCATCGTCAGCAATGCATAACTCGCAATGTTGAACGGCACGCCCAGGAAAACGTCCGCGCTGCGCTGGTAAAGCTGGCAGGAAAGTTTGCCTTTCGTCTCGCCGGCATCGGTATCGGGCGGCGCCACGTAAAACTGGAACAATGCATGGCAGGGATGCAGCTTCATTTGCGGTAACTCCGCCGGGTTCCAGGCCGAAACGATAATGCGCCTCGAATCAGGGGAATTTTTGAGTTGTTTCAAAACCTCCTGCAACTGGTCCACCGACTGACCGTTCGCACCTTCCCAGCTCCGCCATTGCTTGCCGTAAACCGGTCCCAGGTCACCGTTTTCGTCGGCCCATTCGTCCCAGATCGACACGCCGTGGTCTTTCAGGTATTGGATATTCGTATCGCCCTGCAAAAACCACAACAGCTCGTGGATGATCGATTTGGTATGCACCTTTTTCGTCGTCACCAGCGGGAAGCCCTTTTTGAGGTCAAAACGCATCTGGTAGCCAAAAACGCTGATCGTGCCGGTACCGGTCCGGTCGGTTTTCCTGACGCCCTCTTTCAGAATGTGGCGCAGCAGGTCGTGGTATTGTTGCATGCTATTTTATTTAAACTGAGGCGATTTCAACGTCGTAAGTAATGGTTGCCAGCGCTTCGAGCTGGGCGGTTGCCGAGCAGTATTTCTCCATCGAAAGACCTATCGCGCGGTTAATCTTGCTCTCATCGAGGTTAACACCTGCGAATTTGAATGTCAAATGGATCTTGCGGAACGGCTTACGCTGGGTATCCGGCTCCTGTTCGCGGTCGCCATCGGCTACGATCCGGAAATCGGTGATCTCCTGGCGCTGCTTTTTGAGGATGAGCACCACGTCGATGGCGCTGCAACTTGCGAGGCCCATCAGCAACAGTTCCATAGGCCTCACGCCCAGGTTGGTGCCGCCTATTTCGGGCGAGCCGTCGGTATGTACTTTTACTTCGGAGGAACCGGTGCCTTCGAAATGGAAGGCGTCATTTACGCGGACGAGTTCTACTTTCATAATAATTGCCCCCTGTCCGGGGTACGGTCTTTAATTAAATAAATGGCGCGAAGTTTCCTGCAATATAGCGCCAAGCTCCTGCCTGGTGCCCACGATGCGGAGGCCTTCACCCCCGCCGTATATTCTTTAAAGCTTTTGCAACGAGCCAAAGTTCAAATATACTCGATCGGTATGGATTCGGCTAGATTAACGCTATATTCGTTTCCGGAAAACCGGCCCAAAAATGCCGGACGCTGGCAGGTGGCATGCGTATTTTGACAAAAAAGAACACAACAAACCAGCAGAAATTATGTGGCAGGAAGCGGACAACAAACTCAAAAAAAGCTTTTCATTCAAGGATTTCCGGGAAGCTTTTGCCTTTATAAACAAGGTGGCCGATGTGGTGAACGAAATGGACCATCACCCCTATTGGACCAATATGTACAACAAAGTCTCTTTTGAACTGAATACCCATGATGCCGGTGACATCGTAACGGAAAAAGACCACAAACTGGCGGCTGAGATCGACAGGATTTATAACGCATGAAACTCTATATAGTACCCACGCCGATCGGCAACCTCGAAGACATTACATTAAGGGCTATCAATGTACTGAAAAGCGTAGATGCGGTTCTCGCAGAAGATACCCGCACATCGGGAAACCTGCTCAAACACCTGGGCATCTCGAAACCTTTGCACAGCTATCACATTCATAACGAGCACCAGACCGTCGCACGCGTCGTGGAGCGCATCCGCAAGGGCGAGACGATGGCGCTCGTATCCGACGCAGGTACTCCGGCCATTTCCGATCCCGGCTTCCTGCTGGTGCGCGCATGTATACGTGAGGGCGTCCCCGTGGAATGCCTGCCCGGGCCCACGGCATTTGTACCCGCATTAGTCAATTCCGGGCTTCCCAACGACCGTTTTACATTTGAAGGTTTCCTGCCGCATAAGAAAGGAAGGCAAACCCGCCTGCAAAACCTGGTGAACGAAGACCGGACCATGGTTTTTTACGAATCGCCCCACCGGCTGGTGAAGGCATTGCAGCAGTTCGCCGAATTCTTTGGAGCCGACAGGCAGGTTTCCGTGTCACGGGAGCTTAGTAAGATGTTTGAAGAAAATGTGCGCGGTACCGTTACAGAAGTCATTGCGCATTTTGGAGACAAACCTGTAAAAGGCGAAATTGTGATCATAGTGGCTGGGAAGGCCGATGAAAAGAGAAAATCTGATGATAATGACGAGGATTAACCGTTTGGGAAGCCGAAAATCCGGTATACACCTGTTCATAATGCTTTGCCTGTTCGGGCTGCTCGCGCCTTTGGCATCCAGGGCGCAGTTTGGTACTTTGAGCCCCTCGGCAAAAATCAGCCTCGTGACGGTTGCTCCCGGACAAGAGCTGTATTCCGGCTTCGGGCACAGCGTACTTTGGGTTTACGATCCCTCAACTGGCGTCGACCGTGCATTCAATTACGGTACATTCAGTTTTCAGGAAGGTAATTTTTATGTTAAATTCCTGAGAGGCACTTTACCTTACAGTGTATCGGTTTCGCCGCTTTCCTATCAGATCGCCCATTATCAGGAAGAAAACCGCTCCATTTCCGAGCAGGTTTTAAATCTTTCAATTCCCCAAAAACAGCGGCTCTACAACTTTCTTGAAAACAATTACCTGCCTGAAAACCGGGAATATCAATACAAATTTTTCTATGACAATTGCGCCACACGCATGACCGTCGCATTGAAGGCGGCCGTGGGCGACAGCCTCATATATAATGGTTATACCAAAGAAAAACTGAGCTTCCGCCAGTGGATCGACCGCTACGCGTTCAAGCAAAATCCGTGGGCCGATTTTGGAATGGACCTGGCCATAGGCGCACCGTCCGACGAAATCGCTACACCGGAACAGGCCACTTTTCTGCCCGACAACCTCGCCACCGCATTTGCCGACGCGAAGGTAAAAACCGCCACCGGCACCGCACCGCTGGTATCCTCGACGCGCCCGATATTCACCGCAGCGCCGTTTCCGCCACCAAGCCCGCTCACGCCCACCGTCGTTTTCTGGTCGCTAGCGATACTCACACTGGCATTCACCTACTGGCAGATCAGGACCAACAAAGTCAATTTTGTGTTTGACAAGGTACTTTTCGGCATTGCAGGCCTCGCCGGCTGGATTTTATTGCTGTTATGGTTTGGGACTAATCATGGTGTTACCAGCTGGAATTACGATGTCCTGTGGGCATTTCCATTGTGGATGCCGCTTATTTTTTCCCTTTCAAAAAACCGGAAGCCTGGTTGGTTTCAATTTCTGTTGATTTTCTATGCGTTTCTCTTACTTTGCGCAACGGGCAATTTAGCTAAACACAATCTGGTGCTGATACCCATCCTGGCGACACTGATCATCAGGGTTTATTATATTAACAATTCACTTTCAAAAGTTCCACAAAAGGAAATTGCGTATGGATCTGGAGTTGCTGACACAAAAAACCATTGAAATAGTAAGGCAGGCGTCCTCATTTATTCAACAGGAAGCTGCCCTTTTTTCCCGTGATAAAATTGAGTACAAAGACCTCAACAACCTCGTTTCCTATGTCGACAAGGAAGCTGAAAAGCTCCTCGTAGCCGGTTTGCAAGAGCTGCTGCCCGAGGCCAGCTTCATTACCGAAGAAGGTACCACCGGCCAGGAGCCCGATCCGTCTGCATTGAACTGGATCATCGACCCGCTCGACGGCACCACTAACTTCATCCACGGCATTCCCGTGTATTGCGTGAGCGTAGGCCTTGCGCGCGGGAAAGAGCTGCTGGTAGGCGTCATCCACGAGCCAAGCCTGAACGAAATGTTTTACGGCTGGCAAGGCGGCGGCGCGTGGTGTAACGGCAAGAATATCAGGATATCGACTGTTCCGCAATTAGCCGACGCCCTGGTCGCGACCGGCTTCCCCTATTACCGTTTTGAAAAACAAAAACGCTATATGTACATTCTCGAATTGCTCATGCAAAAAACGCACGGCATTCGCAGAATGGGCGCCGCGGCCGTGGACCTGGCCTATGTAGCTGCCGGCCGTTTCGACGGTTTTTACGAATACAACCTGAATTCCTGGGATATGGCCGCCGGAACGCTGCTCATCAAGGAGGCAGGCGGCATCGTGACCGATTTCAACGGCGGCGATAACTATCTCTTCGGAGGCGACATCATCGCAGCCGCCCCCGGTGCGCACCCGGAACTGGTACAGGTAATCAGTGAAAACTTTTGAACGATTAAAAGTCAGGAGGTCATTAGGTAGTGGGTCAGGTTTTGACTTTTTCATTCCCCGTTCCACGGCGGCTCATTCACTCATTCAATTATTCAGTCATTCAAAATTACTACCACACATGGACTTGAACGAACTCCGCTATCCGATCGGCGAATTTCAATCGCAGGAAAGCTACTCTCCTTCTGAAATACGGTCAAACATTCAGATCATCAGCGCATTGCCATCCAAGTTCATCAACTTGCTGGGCAGCTGGGACGATCATAAGCTGGATACGCCCTATCGTCCCGACGGCTGGACGGTGCGCCAGCTGATACACCACGTGGCCGATAGCCATATCAATGCCTACACGCGTTGCCGGCTGGCCATGACCGAGGACAACCCGGTGATCAAGCCTTATGAGGAGCAGCTGTGGGCGGAATTGCCGGATGCAAAAACGGCGCAGGTGGAATTGTCTTTGCAATTGATCCGCTACGTGCATTTGCGCTGGGTATTGCTGCTGAATTCGCTGGATGAGAACGATCTGGCGCGGACCTATTTCCACCCCGGTTCGCAAAAGTCTTTCCGGCTGGATGAGGTAATAGCAAATTACGCCTGGCACAGCGAGCACCACTACCAGCACGCATTCAGGCTGGCGCAGCGGAACAATTGGCAATGATTTCAGGTTAATGGATCATGGAGACGCAGCAGATCATCATTTGGGCTTTATTCCTCGTCGCGGCAGGCTATATGGGCTGGCGCGTATGGAAAGCATTCGACCGGCGCAATAGCGGCGGATGCGCCAAAGGCTGCGGATGCGCGGCGGATAAGATCAGCGCAGCAAAAACACATTAGGTTATAAAACGAAGCAAGCCCCGAAAATTCGGGGCTTGCTTCGTTTTATATTGACTTACAATTACAATTTACCCGCCTTAATCTCTTCCACCACCGCGGGATCGAGCAAGGTGGAGGTATCTCCCAGGTTGCTTACATCCCCTTCCGATATCTTTCTGAGAATCCGGCGCATGATTTTGCCGGATCGCGTTTTAGGCAAGCCGGTTACGAATTGCACCTTATCAGGCTTCGCAATAGGCCCGATAATGCGAGAAACGGTGGCCGCAATGTCCTTTCGGAACATTTCGGCATCGTCGGGTGCATGTTCCGTGATCACGTACGCGTAAATGCCCTGCCCCTTAATGTCATGCGGGTAACCAACCACGGCCGATTCTACCACTCCGAGGTGCATATTGATCGCATTTTCAACCTCGGCGGTTCCGATGCGGTGACCGGAAACATTCAACACGTCGTCGACGCGACCGGTAATGCGGTAGTAGCCATCTTCGTCGCGCAGACAGCCGTCGCCTGTAAAATACATACCCGGATAAGCCGAGAAGTAGGTTTGGCGGCAGCGCTCGTGGTCGCCGTAGGTGGTGCGGATAATGCCCGGCCAGGGGAATTTAATGCAAAGGTTGCCGCTCACGCCGTTTCCTTCGATCTCCTTGCCGCTTTCATCTACCAGTACCGGTTGAATACCCGGTAACGGCAATGTGGCGAAAGTTGGTTTTTCCGGCGTGATGCCCGCCAGCGGAGATATCATAATGCCGCCGTTTTCGGTCTGCCACCAGGTATCTACCAGCGGGCAGTGGTCGCCGCCGATGTTGGTTTTATACCAATGCCAGGCTTCCTCGTTGATCGGCTCACCTACGGAGCCCAGTTTTTTCAATGATGAGAAATCATGCCCTTTTACATAATCCAGACCAAAGCCCATCAGCGAGCGAATCGCTGTCGGTGCAGTGTAAAGGATATTCACTTTATGTCTTTCAACAATTTTCCAGAACCGGCTGGCGTCGGGGTAAGTCGGTACGCCTTCGAATACCAGGCTGGTAGCACCATAGCAAAGCGGGCCGTATACAATGTAGCTGTGTCCCGTGATCCAGCCGATGTCGGCGGTACAGAAATGCACTTCGCCAGGCTCGTACTGGAATACATTGGCAAATGTGTAAGTCGCGTAAATCATGTAACCGCCGCAGGTATGCACGACGCCCTTCGGCTTGCCCGTTGACCCGGAAGTATAAAGGATGAAGAGCATGTCCTCGGCGTCCATCGGCTCGGCCGGGCACACGGAATTCACCTGTTTTACCTCCTCTTCCCACCACAGGTCACGGCCTTTCAGCATGTGGACCGGGGTGCGGGTACGGGTCATCACAATCACGTTCTTCACTGTCGAGCATTGCACGAGTGCTTCATCGACCGTGTCCTTCATCGGGATCACCTTGGCGCCGCGGAAGGCACCGTCGGAGGTGATCACCATCGTGCATGCTGCGTCGTTGATACGATCGGCGATGGATTTAGCAGAAAAACCGCCAAAGACCACCGAATGCACAGCACCGATGCGCGCGCAGGCCAGCACGGCAACAGCGAGCTCAGGCACCATGGGCAGGTATATACAAACCCTGTCGCCTTTCTGCACGCCGTGTTTCTTCAAAACATTGGCAAAACGGCAAACCTGGTCAAACAGTACATGATAGGTCAAAGTCACCGCCTTGTCCTCGGGATTGTTGGGCTCCCAGATGATCGCGGGCTGATCGCCGCGTTCGGCAAGGTGACGGTCCAGGGCATTCTCGGTGATGTTCATCACGCCGCCTTCGAACCATTTGGTACGCGCTTCCTGAAAGTCCCAGCTTAGTACTTTCTTCCACGGTTTACGCCATTGAAATTGTTGGGCTACTTCTGCCCAGAAACCTTCGGGATCGTCTACACTTTGTTGGTAAGCAACCTTATACTCTTCAAAGGTCTTAATTCTCATGATAAATAAAGGTTTTAACAGGAAATTTAGGATTAAGCTGACAAGTTATAATTTTCATTTGGTTAGTCCTACTTGGACAGAAACTGTATTCCGGACACATAAGGGCCATTTTACTGAGTATCAACCCTTAGCAAAAAACGGACATTTGTTATGATTCTGATAATATTTCAAAATCCGGCTGTCGGGCGCCGCTATTGCCGCCACTCGGCAAAAAGATGTACTTTCGGGCTTCGAACTAGTTAAACAAATGAGCAAAGGGTACGAAACAGCCGGTGATGGTGGGGAACAGCAGGGTTTTACGGATGCCGAGATTGCGTTCATACGCGAACATTTGCACGATAATGCAGGCGAACTGATCCTGAAAGCCGGCAAGTTCAAAGGACTGGATGTGAAGAAGCTCGCCGGGCAAATCCAGTCGCGGCAGAAGGCGCTGAAAAAGCTACCCGAATGGTCGGCCAACGAAAAACTGATTTTCCCGCCTGCATTGTCGGTAGAGCAATGCTCGTCCGAGGCGACGGCGCTTTACAAAGCGGGCATTGTCTCGGGCAATTCGCTGATAGACATTACCGGCGGCATGGGTATCGATTGCTACTACATGAGCCGCAGCTTTTCAGAAACGCATTATTTCGAACAACAACCCGAAGTAGCCTCCACCGCCGCATACAACCTGGCGCAGCTGGGCGCGTCACCTATACGCGTACATACGGGCGAGTCGCTGCATGCATTGCAGGAAGGCCTCACCGCCGACTGGCTCTACGCCGACCCGGCCCGCCGCGATGCGAACAAGGAAAAAGTAGTACGCCTCGCTGAGTGCACGCCCGACGTGGCAGGCAACCTTCCGCTGCTTTTCGATGCAGCCCCCCACATTTTAATCAAAACCTCTCCCCTGCTCGACATCGACCTGGCTTCCAGAGAATTACAAAAACTAAAAGAAGTGCACGTAATGGGCTACGAGCAGGAATGCAAGGAGTTGCTTTTCGTGCTCGACCGTGAAATGCCTGAGGAGCGTTTCAAAATCAAAATCCGCATTATCGATTCAGACGGGCAGCCTGTTCACCAGCTGGATTTCGACCGGGCAGAAGAGCGGGCAGCAGTAGTGAATTATTCCAAACCACTTCACTATTTATATGAACCCCACGCCGCGGTGCTGAAAGCGGGCGCGTTCAAAATGCTTTGTGGCAGATTTGGTTTACAAAAACTGGCCGTTCACAGCCAGCTCTATACTTCCGAAGCATATGTTCAGGATTTTCCGGGGCGTAGTTTTCAGATCGCAGCCGTTTGCAAGCCTGACATCCGGGAAATCTCGCAGCACATTCCCGCGGGTAAAGCGAACATTACGACCCGCAATTTCCCTGCAAAACCGGAGGAGTTAAGAAAGAAGTGGAAAATAAAAGATGGTGGCGACCATTACCTGTTCGCCACCACCCTGGCCGATCAATCGAAAGTCGTGATCGTTTGTGTAAAACCTATTTAAGGTAGGTTTCCTCGTAAATTTTTTCGGAATAGCCGAGCGTCAGCGCTTTGCCGGTTTCATCCTCGATCACTGGCCGCTTAATGGCTGTGGGATTAGAAGACAGCAACTCCGAAGCAGTTTTTGCGTCGGTTACTTTTGCTTTTTCTTCCTCACTCAGCTCCTTCCAGGTGGTTGAAGCTTTGTTTAAGACCTTATCCCAGGGAAATTCACTGAACCAGCTCGCTACCTTTTCCGGGCTGATACCGTCCTTTCTGTAATCGTAAAACTGGTAAGGCACCTTGTTTTTATCCAGCCAGGTGCGCGCTTTTTTAATGGTATCGCAATTCGGGATTCCGTAGACGGTCAACATAAAATTTACTCTGAAAATGACGTAATATTAAACTTCGGTGGCTGCGGGTTCTTCCACAACCTTGTCCGAATCGTGCATTTTCTGATCATCCAGTTCGCCTTCCCAACGTGCGATAACGGCAGTCGCCAGACAGTTACCGGTGACATTCACCGAAGTACGGGCCATGTCCATCAGTTCGTCGATACCCATGATCAGCAGCACAGGCCATTCGGGCATGCCAAAGTTAGCGATCGCGCCCAATAATATCACCAAAGTGGCCCTCGGTATGCCGGCTACGCCTTTGCTGGTAAGCATTAACAACAATACCATCGTAAACTGCTGCCCGATCGACATTTCAGTACCGGTTGCCTGCGCTACGAACACCGTTGCCAGGGCCAGATATAATGTTGAACCGTCGAGATTG
>CBIHPQ010000248.1:0-10261 GCA_966211825.1 uncultured Dyadobacter sp.
TTGCTGCGCCTGCGTTCGCTGAAACAGCATCAGGCATAGCATTCCCGTGACATGGAACAGGTGTTTCATGGCTAGAACAAATGTTTATTTTAAATGTTTGTTTAATGAAGTGGCAAAAAAAATGCTACCCGATCACCAGATAGTTGCACACCATTGCCTTAATGTGCTCCTTTTGTTCTTCTGCATACCTAGCAAAATCGTCGTCAGTCATCATAAAGAGCTCCTTATGGATTTCTTTGCCCATAAAAATGAACTCGACGCCGCATTTGATCAACGGAAGAATGTTTTCCAGCTTCATCGGGCGTAATGTGCCGTTTGCAGCGCCTTCCTCCAATTGTTGTTTAAGGTATGTTTCCCTCACCTGCCTGAATATCGACATGTCCGGAAAAAGCCTCTGCGGTGATTTGTGAATCTCATTCATGATGAAGATCACCAGATCGGGTTCCTTTTTCATCATTTCGAAGTCATTATCGATGATCTCCGAAATTTTGGTTTTTATATCAATGTCCTTGTTCAGGATCGTGAGCATGTTCTGAAAGTATTCTTCCAGCACATCTTTGAAGATTTCGAGAAACAGCTTTTCCTTGCTTCTGAAATAGTAATTCGTCAATGCAATATTCATATCGGCTTCCTTCGCGATGTCACGCGAGGTAGTGCCGTCAAAACCTTTTTTCAGAAAAACCCGCTTTGCCGCCTCCCTTATCTTGTCTTCACTTTTTTCTGTAACGCACTTCACGTTTCTGGTGTGTTAGGTTCTGTTAATGATTGCAGCTGCTTTATTGAATCAACGGTTCAAAGTTGTGCAATTGAAATTAAAATGCCAAATGTTTTAAATACTAAATTTAAACAATCATTTAAAATATTCATTTGAAACTAATATTTACCGATTTTGTCCTATTTTTTATCTTTCTCCACGAAGCTGATCTGGCCGTCATTCTCCATGTAAGCACTTTTGATGCTCTCGAAGGTCTCCACATGCATATTATTACGCAGACTCGCATAAAGATCTGATTCACTGACCAATGCGCGGCGCATATTCTCATGTTCGAGTTTTCCTTTGTGGAAAAGCACAATTTTCTGCCCTTTGATCAACGCCCCGAAACGGAGGTTCAGCGCTCCGAACCACGCGCCGAGCCGGTGCAGAACGGCAATGACCGTCGCAGCTGCGATCGTCGGTACAAATTCCGATGCGCCTACCACCGCCCGGCTCAGAATGGCACCAAGCAGTATCACGATGATGTTGTCGAAGGGAGATTTCATGCCGAAAGAGCGTCGTCCGGCAATGCGAAGGAGGATCAGTGTGATGATAAAAATCACCACTGCCCTAAGCGACATCTGGAGAGCGGTTTGCTTCTCCCCTTCTCCGAAAAGTTGGGTAATGGTTTCCATAAAGGTGTCAGTTCGTTTATCTGCTAATCTGCAAAAAACAAACCAACTGCCCTAATCGATCGTATTCCAGTCGGCAACCCGGTCGCCCTGCTTCTCGACGAGCCAGACTTTGCTGCCTTTGAAACGTTTCAGGTATTTTTTGCTTTTCTCCACACCCGCCACACTGAACGCGGTCGCGAGCGCGTCTGCTACGGTCCCGCCCGGTGAGATGACGGTCGTGCGGACGTGAAAAAGCAAGCCGATGCCGGTTTTCGGATCGACAATATGCGAGTACCGCACGCCTTTATATTCCATGTAACGATAAGTAGGCCCGGAAGTAGCTAGCGCCACATTGGACAGCTGCATGGCTTTCAGCGAATCGCTGCCATTGGAAACGTTGATATTCCAGCCTTTGGAGCCCGGAGGCGGGTTAGTCAGGACTATTTTCCCGCCCGCGTCCATCATGGCCGAAGTGATACCCAGTTTTTTGAGTTCTTTAATGGCTTCTTCTGCCGCATAACCCTTCCCCAGTCCACCGATATCAAGCCGCATTCCTTTTTGCGTGAGCATAATGCTGCGGGTTTTCGCATTCATTTTCAATTTGGAATAACCTGTTCGCGCGAGTGCATCGCGGATCTCGTCGTCGGCCGGGAATATGCCTTTCCGTGTAGCATGCCGCCACATTTGCACCACCGGCCCGAGCGTTGCGTCGAAAACGCCTCCCGTTTTGGCACTGATATCCTGGGAAACGGCCAGTATATCGAAAAGGTCCTTGCTCACCGGCACCCATTTCCCACTCCCGGAAGTCGCCGAAAGCCGGTTGATCTCGCTGCCGTCGCGGTAATCACTCATGATCTCGTTCAGCTCCTCCACCCTTTTGAATGCATGGTCGGCAGCCACTTTGGCAATCGAGTCATCCGGTGCATAAAAAACGAGTTTGAAGGGCGAGCCCATTAAGCCTTTTTCGTACGTATAACGCTTCTGCTGCGCGTGCAGGGGCAACACGGAGATGGTTAGACAGATCAGAAAATGGATTGGAAGGTACTTTAACAATGAGGCCATTAGTGTAAATGCGGGTAATCGGCCGGCAAATTACGCCATTTCGGGCAATTCGCAGGCCGAGCCGGTTCGATAATTTGTGTTGATGGCCGCACGACAAAAGGGGTACGGACATCCCGTCCATACCCCTTCTGCTTCCGGTAAGTATATATTAGTATTCGCTATACTCGTCTATCCAATTGCTTTCCTCAGCGTGATGATGATGATGTGCATTAATTGCATCCTTAATCATACCTGCACCGATAAATGGCAGGGAAATAACAGTCGAAATAATCATTGCGAAAAACATAATAGTTGCAAAAAATAACTTCCCGGAATACCCAACTACGTTCGATAAGAAGTTCATACTAATGCAATTATTTATACCATAATTTTCATAAGTAAAGTTAAAAAAATAACCGTGCCAGTCCAATAAAATATACTTATTTTAGGACTTAGTTTAATGATTTATAGACATTTAATGACATTCGGAAAATAACTAGTAGCACCGGTTCTACAAAACCTAGAATGATTTTCCACTATTTGTAACCAATAGTAAAATTTATTTTACACCCATACTCCTCTGCCATCTTCAATGAATAATTTTTTTGCGGCTTTTTTCAGGGTTGTTTTTGCCGGAATCCTCGGTGCCGCTACCGTGCTCACAACGATTATCATGTCACCGTTGCTCTTGGTCATGTGGGTATGGAAAAAACTCACCGATACGCCACCCCGTCCGTAAAAACAGCAAGGGAGAGTTTCTATATTGCAGGTGAACAGAACCTGTCCATTCACTCCCATGAAAAGAAGAAATTTCGTCCGGCTCACCTCGGCAGCCGGATTGTTTTCACTGGTACCTGCATTCGTCAGGCTGTCGGCCCAAGCCGGCGCTCCCGGAGCCTATGCAGAGATGACCATCGCTGAAATGCAAAAACGCATGCGGTCTGGCCAGCTGACTTCCGTGGCATTGACGCGCTACTACCTCGACAGCATTGCCCGGACAGACAAGGCCGGCCCGCAACTCAGGTCGGTTATAGAAGTAAACCCCGATGCGCTCCGCATTGCAGCCACCCTCGACAAAGAGCGCAAATCTGGCAAAACCCGCGGACCATTACACGGCATCCCCGTACTCCTCAAAGACAATATCGACACCGCCGATCAGATGAAAACGACCGCCGGCTCACTGGCATTGCTCGACAACAGCCCAACGAAAGACGCATTTATCGTAACGCGGCTTCGCGACGCAGGGGCCGTGATTTTAGGCAAAACCAACCTCAGCGAATGGGCCAATTTCCGGTCGACACGATCGTCGAGCGGGTGGAGCAGCCGTGGCGGCCAGACCAAAAACCCCTACGTGCTCGACCGCTCGCCCTGCGGATCGAGTTCGGGATCTGCGGTGGCGGTAGCTGCCAACCTTTGCGCCGTAGCCGTGGGCACCGAAACAAATGGCTCCATCGCATGCCCGGCATCCATGAATGGCGTCGTAGGCATTAAGCCGACCGTCGGGCTGGTGAGCCGGAGCGGCGTGATTCCGATTTCGAAGACGCAGGATACCGCCGGCCCGTTTGGCCGTACCGTTGCCGACGCGGCAGCCTTGCTCGGAGCTATGGCCGGCCAGGACCCGGCGGATGTCACACAACACAAATCCCCGAAACCCCTGCCGACCGACTATACCGCATTTCTCGATTCCAATGGATTGAAAGGCAAGCGCATTGGTGCGGAAAAATCCATGCTGAAAGTGCATGAAGGCATTGACCCGCTGCTAGGCAAGGCGCTGGAACAGCTCAAAGCAGCCGGGGCGGAAATCGTGGAGGTGGAATATATGAAGTTGCAGAAATTGCCCGGCGCGGAATCGCTGGTGCTTCAATACGAGTTTAAAGAAGGCATTAACCGCTACCTCTCCACTTCGAATACCCGCATGGAGTCGCTTGAAGACCTCATTGCATTTAACAAAAGCAACAAAGCGAAAGTAATGCCCTATTTCGGCCAGGAGCTCTTCGAAGCCTCGCAAGCCAAAGGTGATTTGAATTCCAAAGAATACAAGATTGCACTGGAACAGATCAACGGCGTGGCCGAAGCCCTCACTGACCTGCTCGACAAACATAAATTGGATGCATTATGCGGCCCGTCGACCGGCACAGCCTGGTGCACCGACCTCGTCAACGGTGATTTCTGGACGGGTTACGGCTCCTACGGCCCGGCGGCATTATCAGGCTTCCCGTCCATTACATTACCCATGGGCATGCTCAGCGGCCTTCCGGTAGGCATTTCGTTTCTGGCCAAAGCCTACCAGGAGCCGGAGCTAATCCGGATCGCCTATGCGTACGAGCTGGCATCACGTAACCGGGTAGTGCCGGCGTTCCGGGCGAGCGTGGGGTAGAGGCGGCTTCGCCGCTACTACCGTGCCAGGTACATCTCGTAAAACGACCCTTTCTGCCCCAGGAACTGGTTGGCTTCCTGCTGGGAATAAATGGCTTTGCCTAGTTGGTAGAAATCCTCGTACTGATTATAAGGATAAGGCGTGAATTTTACCTTATCGGGGAAAAGCGAATGCGTTACTACATTTTCGGTGAGTGCGCGCTTGATGTGCGACAGGGGTACGACCAAGCCCAGCACAAGGAAAATGATGATCGGGTAGGCGATGCGCATTTTGTACCAGCCTGGGTGTTCTTTAACCCATTCGGCAAAACGGTGCAAGATAAAAAGCGACAGCAGCGTGAGTACGGGCGTGCTCCCGCGCAGGAACCAGTCGTTCCATTTACCCATCCGGAAGAGCGATATCGCGATCAGAAGCAGGAATAGGGCATGGATGACATTTGCGTATTGGGTTTTGTGCAGTTTTAAAATCAATACAATACCGTAAAGTACGCCCAGGTCGATCACAACACCGAAGAAATAGTGGAATGCGATCTCGTTCAGCGGGTTGAACTGCCAGATAAACCCGGATACGACCGAACTTTTCCCCTGTAAAAAGAAGAAAAATGTGGGTATGAACAGCAACCCGGGCAGGAAGAGATCGAGCATCGGTCCTGGTTTAAGGAAATACCGGGGCTCTTTGTAATAGCGCAGAATGATCAGCACGCCGAAGATGACGACAAAGACAATCGAAGGAAAAATCCCCCAGATAAATATCGAGATGACCGCCAGAAAGCTCTTTTCAGGCTTTTTGACATACACATAGTCATTAAATAGGATACACGAGACGATGATGATCGGAATGAGCTGGTTGGGCGCCCATTGAGTTTGGTACAACACGGGCCATATCTCGGTGAAAAACGGCGGAACGTGGTAATTAAGGCCGATTGCGCGCAGAAAAAGTACTTTGGTAACGTGCCCTACCCCGCCCAACGAAAGGAAGAATATCAACGACAGGTAGCTTTTGCTCGTAAAAATAAAGAACCAGCAAATTCCGATAAATAGCCCGACCGACGCCCACAGGTACAATGCAATGCCGGAAGGCTCCCCTAACCCTTTGGAAATCAATGCAGGAACAAGGAAAAAACCGAAGTAATGACAGGCATAGCGGCCGTTTTCCTTAAATGTGACCGGCCACGACTGGTTGTAGAGCGTGTAATATTTGGAATTGTGCGCCCAGAAATCGAAAGCCTGGAAACAAAAGCCGCCTATCCCCGAAAATGCAATGATCGCCAGCGAAATGAATGCGATCTCGACCATATGGCGGGTTTCAAGATCGGTTTTCAGCGATTTTTCACGCTGGTAACTGATCACGTACATAAACGCAAGCCCCGCGACCAGACACACCGAAATGGGCGTTCTGAACCAGCTGATCGAGAATATCAGGTTTGGCAGCAGCAAATAACCCAGACTTAAATTGCGTAGTACAGTTGTTTTCATTCAGTAAACGGTATCCAATTCCTTCCTTCCAAATGTGTTCTCAAAAAAATCCGACAAAAATAATAGAAATATCTCGTCATCAAATAGTGACAACCAGTTGGTTGTAACCGTTGCAACCTAATTGTCATTTTACTATTAAATATACAAAAAACCGGACTTCCGGCTCCATTATACTTCGTAAGCGGACGGTTAATTATCCCTGGGGTTGGCTGATAATCCAAGTAACCCGCAGCAGTTTGGTTCTTTTCTGCGGAAACTACCTAACCCGACCTTCATGGACAGAAGACAATTCGTCAAAAACAGTGCGCTCGCTTTATGCGCATTGCCCGTAATGCCGTCGTCCGGTATCGCTCCACGCCGCGTCAACGCCGACACCATGCCGGAATGGATCCGGGAACTGGTGAAGCAGGCCGACAAGAGTATCGAATCGTTACGGACGTTTCAGGTGAAAGATTCCAAAAGTCCCGATCTCGGCGGCCTGCGTGACGGTTTCGACCTCCTCAACCCGCACAGCACTGCCGCATTGATCCAATATGGTGCTTCGGGCTTGTTTTCACCCGCTTCCAAATTTTACAGGTCGAAGGAACTGCTCTCGGATATGGATCTGGCCGCATTATACCTGGTCAAAACCCAGCATAGCGACGGCACGATAGACCTGCTCTCCACCAATTTCCACTCAACGCCCGACACCGGTTTTTTGGTTAAAAGGCTGGCAATGGCCTATACATTAATTGAAAAATCAGGCACGGAAGGCATAGAGAATATGCTTCCTCACTTGAAAACCTTCCTTCTGCGCGGGGGCGACGCACTGAGCGTGGGAGGCATTCACACGCCTAACCACCGCTGGGTAGTGTCGGCCGCATTGACGAAGCTCAACGAGCTCTGGCCTAATCCCAAATACGTCGCCAGGGTCGAACAATGGCTCGGCGAGCATATCGACATCGATCGTGACGGGCAGTATAATGAGAAGAGCACATTCATTTACTCCTCCCTCACCGACCGCCTGCTTATTACCGTCGGCAAGGGACTTAAAAAGCCCGAGCTCTTCGACGCCGTCCGCAAAAACCTGGATATGACGATGTTTTACGTACATCCCAATGCGGAGATAGTCACTGATGCCTCGGGGAGGCAGGACAAGGCCATTGTGGGGACGCTTGAAAACTACTATTATCCGTATCGCTACTTCGCGATCAAAGACGGTAATGGCCAATATGCCGCGATGTGCAGGTTGATCGAAAAGACGGCGGCGCCGAAAACGGCCGGGTTCCTGGATTACCTGCTGACCGACCCTTCGCTTTGGGCGGAGCTGCCTGCGGAGAAAGCGCTGCCTGTGAATTATGTCAAAACTTTCCCGAATTCTGGCCTCGTGCGCATCCGCCGGGACCGCTGGGACAGCACGCTGATCGCCAATAATCCGGTATGGTTTACATTCATGAAAGGGAATGCCGTGTTGCAGGGTGTCCGGTTTGCTTCTTCATTTTTTGGAAAAGGCCAGTTTCAATCTGAAAAAATTAATGAGAATGGCAAGGAATGGGTGCTCACACAGAAACTCGACGGGCCCTACTATCAGCCCTACCCGAAGGAATCGATCGCGCCGGATGGAGACTGGGAGAAAATGCCGCGCAATTTCCGTCCGCAAAGTGAGGTGCAGTTATTGGAGACAAAAGTAATGATCCGGGAGACTTCCGGGGGAATGGAAATTGAAGTCGTTACGAATGGAACGGAACGTGTGCCGGCGGCATTGGAACTCATTTTCAGGCCGGGCGGAACGCTCAAAGGTGTTTCCAAAATTGAAAACACCAAAGATTCGTGGCTGCTGAAAGAGGCTACCGGCTCTTATGAATTCGACGGTGATACCATCTCATTTGGTCCGGGGCTAGCGCTGCATAAGAATATTGCATTACGGGGAGCCTTACCGGCAATGGAAGCACCTACTGTTTTTCTGACTGGCTTTACGCCCTTCAAACATGTGATCCGTTTTTCCTGAAACATTTTAAAACTGCTTCCCTAGCTCGGCGGCGGCCGCTGCGGCAGGCCCTGGAAGGTGCTTTTTAATGTTTACTGATCCAGTCGAGGATGTAGTCTGCGTCTTCTGTCCAGGTAGGCTGGCCGAGTACGTAGTGGTTACGGCCGGGGAATTCTTTGTAATCCACTACCGAACCGTTGTTTTTGTAGGCTTTGAAATTTCTGAGGTTCAGCGAAGCGGGGATAATGTTATCGAACTCGCCGGAGGTGATCAGCAATGGCGCATGTGCTTTTTTGAAGTCCACGCTGGCTGCGGAAGTGATGCCGCCGCGTGCTACGGTTTTAGATTCGGGGATCACGTTTTCTTCCCAGGTTTTCATTTGCTCTTCCAGCGTCATACCGTTGGTAAAGGCGTATTGCCAGTCGGCGAGCGACATCAGGTAGGTTTTTTTCAGGGACGTAAACAATCCGAATACTTTGTAACCTGCTTTCAGGAAGGAGAATTCGTAAGGGATCACGCCTTGTGGTGGTACGGGGTGGATGGCGATGCCGGCAACGCCCAGGTCGCGGTTAATCAAAATCTGGGTGATCAGTCCGCCCAGCGAGTGACCGATGATGATCGGTTTTTCGGGTAATGCTTTGATAAAATTGGCATAATGATCGACCAGCTCTTTGAATGTCAGACCGGCCAGGTCGGTATCGTTGGGTTGTCTGTCTCTCAGCTCGGCTGCGGAAGCGTCTTTGTGGGGCCAGGCTGGTGCGTAAGTTGTGTAACCCTGGTTTTCAAAATAGGTTCTCCATTGGTCCCAGCCATTGTGGCTTACAAATGCACCTGTTACAAATACGACGGTTTTGGTGTTATTGGCTTTCATGATTTCTATCGGTTAAAAGTTGATTTTTCTTTCTCGTTCAATCTTTGAACACGACAAAATTCAGCACTTCACCAGACTATATTCTTAACCGAAGTTAAGATCGTCATTTACCGACCATTCTTTTTCGGATACGGCTCAATGAAGGTGCCTGAATGCCTAAGTATGAGGCGATATGGTACAATGGCACGTTATTAAAAATATCCGGATGGTTCTGGATCAGTTCGAGATAACGCTGTTCCGGCGTACGGAACATGAGCTCTTCCGCGCGGGTCATGGCCACGTTGAATGCAGTTTCCGCTACCAGCCGCCCGAAACGCTCCCACTCATGCGATTTGCCGTACAATTCATTCAAATGGTTGATATGAATGTACAAAACCGTCGATTCGGTCATCGATTCGGTATAGTAGCTGCAGGGTGTCTGGGTTACGAAACTTTTGTAGGCTACCACCACCTGATTTTTAGAATAGAAAAAAACATTCTTTTCCTCCGCCGAATCGTCATCGATATAGTAGGTCCGGAACACGCCGTCGAGGATAAAACCCAGGTATTTGCAAACATTCTTGTATTCATTGTAAAACTCTCCTTTCCCATAGGTTTTCCTTTGCCAGTAAGGGGCCGACAGCTCGAACGCGCCGGCATCGATACCCGCGAACTGATTGAGCGCGTAGTTGAGGATCTGTGTTTCGGTCATGAATTGGATGAGTGAGTAGACGTATATTCCAAAAATAGCCAGCAAACGCATTATTTCCCAATGAAAATGCGAACAGGGCCACAGCGGGCTGAAATACCCTGCAAAAACCTCATTACCAGCTATCTAAAATTCCGATTATTCGTTAAATTTGGTACACCTCCCCTAACGATGCAGCTTCGGACTTCTAACATTTCTTACTATGCTGAGAAAGATTCTACCGCTCGTGTTGGTTTTCCTGTCGCAAATCTGCCTCGCAAACCAGATCCTGATCCCGATGGACAATACCCAGACCAATCATTTGAAAGCTTACGGGTTGGCCTACATTCTGCTGAAAGGGGATATTGAAGTAGAATGGCTGCTCAATTACCGGGGTGGCAGTTTTAAGGTGCAATACAGCAAGTCCATTGAAAATGAGTGTAAACTGAGGGCGGTTTCCTATGAAGTGCTTTCGGAGGCGGCAAGTGCCCAGATC
>CBIHPQ010000249.1:0-10234 GCA_966211825.1 uncultured Dyadobacter sp.
AGCGTAATCGCGAACTACACTTTTTCTGACCCAACGCGACTGCCAGGTACTAATTACTATCGGTTGAAACAGATCGATACGGACGGCTCTTATTCCTTTTCAAAGACAATTTCCTTTCTGGTTGACGAAAAGGTAAGTGTTAACGTGTACCCCAATCCGGTAACTGATGTATTGCGCATCGAATCCAGTGCGGTGCTACAATCGTTAGATGTCTTTAATCTGGACGGTTCTAAGGTAACGGGGATGCCGATCACTTCGGACAAAGTATCATCAGCGACTTCCGGCACGAATTTCAGTGAGATCAGCTTTCGCGATCAAAAGCCAGGTATTTACGTGCTGCTCATTAACGGCAGAGGTTTTAAAGTGATAAAAAACTAGTTTATGAAATTTTGATTTTTACCCGTTTCAGAAAATTCATAAATTGTTTTGTTGCAAGTTGTATTATTCCCTATTACAAAAGGTGCGCTTGGGCGTACCTTTTGTGTATTGTATGTCTTCAAATTAACTTGGAAAACATTATACTCCTTTCCAACCGGTGACCCGCAAAAATTGCTCCCAGCTCAGGGCATTGGGGTCTATTTGCCTGCTCCAAAGCAGGTCGCGGTCTTGGTGGTAGTAGCCGTGCTCGACAGCATAGGTTACCATTCCCGAAATCTCCCGCACCAGTTCCTGATTGGCAGCAAATTCCGGGAAATGGCCGGTCAGTTCCTCCGCCGAAAATGCAGAACTGTATACCGCCTTTCGCCCGGTTACACGGGTAAATGTGTCGACTATTTGTTGCGGAGAGATGATATCGCCTATCACCGGCAGCGATTTGCCTGCGTATTTATCCGGATTTGCCAGCAGCTCCAAAACAGCCGGGCCCGTAGCAGTGACTGGGTCGACGAATGGTGCCTGGAAATGCCGAGGCAAATATATCGGAAACACGAGCTTATCCCCTTGAAGGCTGGGCGTGTAGAATTCAATAAGATTCGTGTAAAAGAATGCCATGTAAATAAATGAACTAACTACCGGTAACGTACGGATGTATGCTTCGATGCGCGCCTTGTCTGTGAAATGAGGCGCAAATAATTTGCCACCACTGATTTTATCGACATTTTCAAGACTGCTGAAGACAATGTGACGGACGCCCGCGCCAACTGCCGCATCTGCCAGTTCCTTACCCAGTTCAAATTCGTGGCTGGCTGGCGGCGCAATATTAGGCGTCAGCAGGAAAACCCCTTCCGAGCCGGAGAATGCTTCCTGAAATGCGCTTTGGTGTCCCGGGGCGAGGGGAAGATTGACCAATTCCATTCCTTGCGCTGCCAGGGAGAGCGCTTCGGGAGAATCGGTCCTGCGGGTAATGCCGCGAACCCTGTAGCGCCCCGTTGCCAGCAGCGTATTTGCGACACTGCGGCCTTGTTTTCCTGACACTCCTGCAATAGTTATCAGTGGCTTATCATTCATGATGATTGGTAAGAAGAAATATTCGATACTATAAAAATGATAGTTGCAAAACTATTTATAGCCATTTAGTTTTGCAATAACTATCCAAATGGATAGGTGTGTCAAAAAGCAAATGCGATGCGTGTAGAATGTCAGACAGATTTTGTCAAGTTCAATGATGTACTTTATCCCTGTACGGTCAGCCTGGCAATGGACCTGGTCGGGGGGAAGTGGAAAGTGGTCATCCTTTACCATTTGAAGGATGGTGACAAACGGTACAGTGAGCTCCGCAAAGCGCTGCCGGGCATTACCGAGATGACCCTGAGCCTGCAATTGAAGCAGTTGGAAGAGGATGGTCTTCTTCTCAGGCAGGTTTATGGCGAAAAACCGCCGATCAAAGTCGTGTACAGTCTGACCGAACTTGGCCAGTCATTCACGCCTGTGCTGGACGCAATCCTGAACTGGGGAAATCAGATCGCTTTGAAAAAAGGAGAATTTGTTTCTGTACCAGGATCAGGCAAGTAAATACGGTTAGGCATACGAGCGAGCCGCCCCGGATGGAAGCATTGTTAGCGACGGATCTAAGACAAAGTAAAGAGTGTCACAGAAATTCCGGACACTCTATCAGAACCAGTAATCCATCTATGGTAGCACAATTTTTCGTGTTACAACCGTGTCATCTGTCCATACGCGTACCAGTACAATCCCCGATGGCGCATGTGAAAGATCGAGCATAGGCCCTTCCGAGCAGGCAATGGCATTCCCGCTCAAATTATAGGCATCCATGCGCCGGACAGAGGTTTCGGCTTGGACCTGGGCGCGGCGTACGGCATCCACCCACACGATCAGTTCGGCCCCAGAATCCTTGGATTGGGCGGCGCGTACGCGGGAGTGTGCGATGGTCCCGTCTAAATCGACTTGCCGCAGTCGGTAATAATTAATTCCAGGAAAAGGGGCCGTATCCTGGAAGGTGTACGCCGTCAATGTTGCAACCGTGCCATTCCCTTTCAAATAGCCGATATCGGTCCACTGTCGGCCGTCCCGGCTACGCTCGATGTAAAAGCCCGCATTGTTGGTTTCTTCGGTCGTTGTCCATTCGAGCTTTATGACGGGTCCTACTTGGGCAACGGTGAAGTCAACGAGTGTAACGGGCATTGGGTCGTTGTAGACCAGTTTCACGCTCGAAGCGGTATATATCAATTTCCATTCGTCGGTCAGGCCGGTGACGGTGCTGAATGTGCCCGAGATCGCTGTGGCGGTAATCAAAGTCAGCTCGTCGTTTTTGACCGGTGTGTAGGTAGAAGTCAGGGTCAGGGTGCCGCCCAGTGTCGCGGAGCCATTCACGACGATCTGGTCGTAGTCCACGCCCGCTGTGCCGACTCCATTAACCTCCATGGCAAGCGTACTATTGGTAAAGTCCTGGTCGCCGGTAAAAACTACTGAGCCAGGAGAATAGCCCGGCGACAAGATTCCGCCTGTGTGGGCAAAGCCGGCCGCCGCGATCTGCCCGTTACCTTTCAATGTTCCGCCGGCGCCGTTAGCAAACGCGCCCGCCCCCTGTTGGGTGATCAGGTCGGCGATGGCCACTGCCTGCCCGATGGTGACGAGCCCTGTGTTTGTAAAGGTTTTGTTTTCCACGAAAATACCTTGCACGGCATGATCAACTTGAATATCACCGCCCGCATTATTGGCGAAATCAGCCTGGTTGCGGATGCCGTACGTGCCTACGCTCGCCATCGCGCCGATGGTAATTTCTGCCGCATTGGTAAATGTGCCGTCGAAGTTCCGGAGTGCAGCCAGCGTCGTGCGGTCGATCCGGATTTTGCCGCCCTCCATGTTGTTAAATGCCGTTTCGTTGAATATTCCGTGTATTCCGACCGTTTCGTTGGCCCCCACGGTAATAGTGCCCGCGTTGTCGAAGCCAGCAATGGAAAAACTGTACAAGCCTGTGTCGCTGCTGCGGTCAATGTTAAGTTCGGCGCCTGCATTGTTCCTGAACGGGCCCCGGTTTACCAACCCATAATTCCCGACGCCGGCGACGCCACCAATCGAAATCTTACCGTCGTTGGCAAATTCCCCTTCAAAGTTCATCAACCCAGCATTTTCGGAACGATCAATCCGGATGTCACCTTCTGCGAGATTGTAAAACCGCGCCCAGTTGTAAATGCCGTATTTGCCGGCAGACGAATTGGCTCCGATCGTGATGAATCCGGAGTTGGAAAAAATGCCTTTCAGAAAAACATAGATGGCATAGTTCGTCGCGCCGTCAATGCGTATGCTGCCCTTGTTTTCGACGCTGCCCTGTGATACGATTCCCCATAGCCCGGTACCGCCGTCGGCCCCGATAGTCAGGTCCGCTTCGTTGATGAACGCGCCGTAAACTACATTCAGTCCGATATATGCCGTGCGCTGTATCCGGATATCACCACCTGGGAGATTGTTGAAGGTGCCCTGCAGGGTTATACCATCCTTGCCCAATCCTGCTTGTCCTCCGATTGTGATTTTGCCCGAATTATTGTTAGTTCCAGCCATCTGGATCCCGCTTTGCGAGGCCCTGTCGATGCGGATGTGGCCGGTGTTATTGGATCTCAAAAACAAGATGCCGAAGGAGCCGATGTCTTCCGAAGCTCCCAGCGTGATTTCGCCATGATTAGTAGAATTTGAGAGAACCATTGCTGACTCAGTGGTGCGGTCGACAAATACCTTTCCGCCTTCATTGTTTAGAAAGCTGGACGAAACAAACCCGGTAACACCTGCGAATGCGATGTCGCCGATTGTAATAGTACCCGAATTCTCAAGTGGAGCATAACCCTGCGAAAATCCCTGGCGGGTAGCGCGGTTGATCCGGATTTCGCCAGTGGCATTGTTGGTAAAAGCCGCCTCGCTTTTCAGTCCGAAATTGCCCACCGCCAAATCGGTGCCAATTGCAACGAACCCATCATTTACAAATGTACCCACCGCATGGTAGAGCCCGTTCACACTCGTCTGGTCGATCCGGATGGCTCCACCGGCATTGTTACTGAATGCCGCCCGGTTTTCAATTCCTGTTTCACCCGCGCCCGTCAGTGACCCGATGACAATCCCAGCCGAATTGTTAAATGTGGCCGCGATTGCTTTGCCCGCATCAGCATTATTCATCAACGCCCGCAATGAGGACCGGTCGATCTGAATGTTGCCCGCATTGTTGTTGAACGTGGCGTCGTTCCACAGTCCGTGATTTCCTACACTAATATCGGCACCAATGATGATCGTGGCCTCGTTGGTAAATATCCCGGTTGCATTGTACAGCCCGGTATCTGAGGTATTGTCAATACGGATCTCCGCCCCGGGTTTGTTATTAAAATTTCCTAGGTTAACAATGCCGTAAGTCGCCGATGCAATGCCGGTTATCAACTTGCCCGCGTTGTGGATAGTCCCCTGGTTATTAATTGCAGCTGTGTAATTGAATGTAAAGGGACTAGTGTAGGCAGATGAGGCCAATATGGCAAGCGTGCCTTCGGCTGCTATGTCCAGTGTAGCGCCCGACTCAACCAGGACGGACTTGGCCGATGCCGCCACACCTTGCCCGATCAGGGCGGTCACACCTGTGTTGGCGATCACGGCCGCCGAATTTCCGTCCGGCACGCCGTTTGACCAGTTGGCTGCATTGTTCCAGTCAGCGTCGACGCTGCCGGTCCAGGTGGTTTGCGCTTGCGCGGCCGAAATAAGCAGGAGCAGCATGGCCAGTGCGTGCATCACAGATTTGCCTACGGCATAGACATGGACTATATTTTTTGTCATGATATGATGGTTTTAAAACAGAAATAAACCGGGCATGCTGCAAACGTGCCTGGTGTATAGAGCTGGCCGGAAAATCTGAGGCCCGTCAGCCATCATCAGGAGCAGCAGCATGGCGGTATAAATTCTGGTCATCACAAAATTTTAATGGAATATTTCTTTTGTCTCCACAAGGTGACGCAAGATGGGTTTCCGGTCAAAAATTTGTGACGAACGCCGCTGAGGTGGGACGAATTCCGAGAACTTAGGTAAGAGTGATTTAGAAAATAGAGCTGCAACTTGATATTGATGTAAGTGCGGCTTCGAGCGGACGCCAATTGCTGACTATCCTTGACAAGGAACTAAAAAATGCATTGGTTTTAGTCGACATGAATATGCCAGGTATGAATGGTGCTGGTTTTGGATGCCGGTGCGGCCTGCAACCAGGGCCGCGACATCCTGCACCATTCGCCGCACCGAGTCTGGGTCGGTGGAAAACGAAATAACATCCGGCAAAGTTAGCATTCGGCGGAGAGAATTGTCAAGATGCATACTCAGCTTGACAATGTAGGCTCAACTTGTTGGGGGTAGCATAACGTTTCATGTGGCGGCCAAATGGAATGTTGTGGCATGCATTCACTTTCACTCGCCAAACGAAATAAGTTGCCTAATCAGAATGGATCGCTGGATGGGATGATGTTAGGGTGAAACACTAGCTTTGCTTCGGCGATGTCCCTGTACAATGTGTAGTTATATGGATCTTGCCTGAGTAGTTTCGACGTCTCTACATTTTGCACCAAAAAGTAATTATTGGCCCCATTCAGACGATAATTGATGTAGGGGTAATTATCGCTGGCGTTGCCCGACCAGATGTACGTGGTATTATAGGTAAAAATACCGCCCACCGGGACGTCGATATTAACGGGTGCGAGGCTTGCATCAGGTGGGAGCGATCCATAGTAGGTCGGAAATTCATCGCCCTGGGTGCTACTGACACTAAAATCTTTTCGCAACAAATACCCGGTGGTACCGGACGGCTTCGGGGCGATTCGCTTGATTGTCACCCGAACTGGTAACTGAATATAATAGAGCAAGCTGCTCGAACTGATGATCCATGCCGCATATCGCGGTTCCTTGATCGAAACATTCGGGCTCGTTGGCGTTGCGGTGGCATACACGACCGTGTCAAGTCGCGGTGGATTATTAGGATATTCGTCTACCCTGTAAAATTCCGCCTTCACAAATTCAAATTCGCAGTTCATCGCCCGAGAAGTTCCATCGACACGGTTGCAATTCTTCACGGGATCGGGAATGTGATGGTCTTGGCAGGAAAATGCCATAGCCGTAACGAAAATTGTAGTAAGTGCAAACAATTTAAGAGTGGTATAGTTTTTCATTGCTTACCCATATAGTTGATTCAATAAATTTAATAAGTAACTGAAATATTACAAATTAATGTATTTCAGTTTTTTGTTGCCACCATTCAAAAACGGCAACTTACGCCCACAATCCTGGAAGACATCGACGAAGCGCCATTCAAGGTCTTTTCATCTATAGCATCGCCCCGATCAAAGAAGCCGCAGTAAGTTGATAGAAATACTTTTAAAACATTCATCGAATTGTATTACAATTAGTTACAACTCGAAACTAATTTAATTATACACCTCAAAATATCAGATGGAACGTGGTGTTTGCTGAACAAAAATTTGGTAATTGCAGGCCCTCCCGTTAGAGATTAGCAACATCGACCATGTATGCGATCCGGATAGTTTCGTCCGGTTTGCAGGGCATGCGCGATCCCGGTCAGTCAATTCCCCTGTTTCTCATTTATTCACGTTCTGCTTATGGAAAAAAAAATTTACCACAGATTTTTTGTCGTTGTGACATTACTGAGTGTCCAGGCATTGTATTCTTTTGCTCAGACAGGTTTTTTTCAACCTGTTTCCAACGCAAGGCTGGACAACAGCCAGTTAAAGCGGATTAGCAAAGTGTCGGTTTATCAACTGAAAACCGGCGATTTGAGAAGTTATCTTCTGGATGCCCCGATGGAATTTAAAAGTAAAGACGCAAAAGGGCTGGAACTGGAAATCCCTTTGCCAAACGGCGCCATCGAGAGATTCACGTTGTTCGAGTCACCGATCCTGGCACCTGAAATTGCCGCAAAGCATCCGGAGATCAAAACTTATGCCGGTAAGGGGTTGACGCACAGCGAATATTCCGTACGCATTAACCTGACTGCCGTTGGTTTTAATGCTATTATTTTAGGTGTGGAGGGCGATGCCGTATATTTTGAAAAAGTCAGCAACGACCCGGGCGACAACCTTTACCGGAGCTATTTCTCCCGCGATGCCCAAAGTCCCAGGCATGATCAAAACAAAACATCCGGCAACCGCTGCGGAACTTTGGATACGGAAAGTCGCGTAAAACCCCACACTGACAGAAACGAGCGCACTTCAGCGGCATTGGCAACCGGCGAAACTTTACGGACGTTCCGGCTGGCGATGGCTGCAAACGGAGAATTTACTGCCCAGAAGGGTGGTACCGCGTTGCTGGCTTTCGCTGCATTGACGAATTATGTCAATAACCTGAATGCCGTCTACAGAAGGGAGCTGAGTATTGCATTTGCATTAGTCAGCGACGAGTTGGTCGTATATACCAATGCGGGCACTGACCCGTACACGAACGATAGCCAGTCTACCATGCTCGACGAAAACCAGGCGAATCTTGACATTGCTATTACTTCGGGCTACGATGTAGGGCATGTGCTCGGGTACGCGGGAAGCTCGGGAGGCGGAATTGCCAGCCGGGGATCCGTTTGCGACCCGGCCACCAAGGGCCAGGGCGTGTCGGGCGTAGGCGACGGCTCATATGCAGATGTATTTGACCAGCAGTTAATCCAGCACGAAATCGGCCATCAGTTCGATATGAGCCACAGTTACAATAGCAACGTCCCGGTTTGTACTACGCGCGCTTTTGAGACCTCTGTCGAGCCGGGCTCTGGGACCACGATCATGAGCTATGGCTATACCTGCTCCAATACAGTTCCCGAAGACGGCCTGGTGGGCAATGACGACTACGAAGATCCTTATACGCCCATTCTGAACTTTCATACGGTTAATTATGACCAGGCAAACCAGTTCATCGCAACGCTTTCCTGCTTTACCACCTCAGCTACCAACAACGCGGTACCCGTTATCAGCGGCGTGCAGGCAAGCTGGACCATTCCAAAATCCACACCATTTGTATTAAGTGGAACGGCCACCGACGCCGATCCCGGCGATGTGTTGAGTTTTTCGTGGGAAGGAACCAACATAAGTGACGAGCCCGATAAGGCTGCTCTTACGACAACGACCATTTCGGATGCCTCCCGACCGCCATTTTTTCGCAGCTATGCCCCGATTTTGGCCACAGAAAGCACGGCGCCCGGAACCCGGTATTATCCCAGGCTTTCGGCCATCCTCGATGGTACCAACTATGCCATAGGCGATAAACTGCCGTCAACCAACATTGCTACAACGCATCGGCTTACGGTGCGCGACAACGATAGCGGTGTTAGTTATGAGAACGTTACGGTGAATGTGGACGCTTCCGGGCCTTTTTTGGTCACCAACGATTTTGTGGGAAGTATACTTGGCCCGGTCGGCTCGTACCCTCTCGGAGGGCCGATGACGGTTGCATGGAGTGTAAACGGCACCAACCTTGCGCCGGTCAACTGCACGCTGATAGACATTTTGCTTTCTACCGACGGTGGGCTGACATTTCCCACCGTGCTGGCAAGTAGTGTCGCCAATCTGTTAGGTACAGCCATTGTGGTGCTGCCGTTGGTCAATACGGCAGAAGCGAGGATTAAGATCATGCCTTCCAACAGCACTGCACTGGGTAATTCGCCCAATATTTTCTTCGACGTATCAAATATCAACTTCACGATTGGCAATCCTATGCCCGTAACGCTGGTTTCGTTTAATGCGAAGCTGATGGGCGAAAATACGGCGGTTCTTAGCTGGGTGACTTCCGAGGAAGTAAATAATGCCGGCTTCGAAATCGAGATGAGCCCCGATGCGAGAGAATTTATCAAGGTAGGGTTTGTAGACGGCAACGGCGATTCTAAAATCTCTCATCAATACCAGTATTCCATTGGAGAACTGGCAGGTGGAAAATACTATTTCCGACTGAAACAGCTCGATCACGATGGCAAATTCGAGTATTCAAGGATCCGATCGCTTGAAATTATAGATACAATGGACCTTATTTCCATTTATCCAAACCCTACCAATGGAAAGTTAAGATTCAAACCCGGCACGCGCCACGACGAGGCTTTCAGCATTCAGATTGCGAACCAAAGCGGTCAAATATTGATGTCGCTTCCCGAAAGTACCCGTTATATCAACGGATACGAACTCGATGCCACGCACTTTACGACAGGACTTTATCACATTCTGCTTCAAGGGGTCAATTTCACTGAAAAACTAAAATTTGTGATAAAATAAGCCAGGTATAAGAGCATTACGGATATAATGAAACCCGTAGCCCGGGAAGTTTTCCGGGCTACGGGTTTATTTTAGCTAGCTCTTTCTAGTTATATGAAAGGCGAACAGATGCAGATTTGAGATCTGATCCTCGTATTCCATCAGGCCGAGCAACGCCTGGTCATGCAGCCCGATCGATGTAGAGATGTTGATTGCGTCTCAGATAGCCCGCGCTTCCGTCGGATCCGGGTGGCATTTGGCAAGCCCATGCCAGAAGTTTTGTAAGCGTACGAAAATCCTCAAACCATACGTCGATTTCGGCGATTCGTTTCAAAGGTGCTGTATCCCGAAAAGTTCGCACGGAAACCGGACGGAGATTCGCCGGACAGTTTCCCAAGGTTGCGGTGCAGGGTAGGAGTGGATGTTCTGATCCTTTGACTAAATTGAACCCAGCCTGGCAGCAAGGCGGGCTTGCGAGCTGGGTCAACGCCGTGCCAGCCATCGTTACCCAGGCGTTAACACCGGATGCAAATTATAAGAAGGAATTTTCAATCCCATTTATAATTGAAGTGCGTAACAGAATTAGC
>CBIHPQ010000250.1:0-10228 GCA_966211825.1 uncultured Dyadobacter sp.
GGGAAATCAGCAGTCTTTGCAAGATTATCATGCTGCTCGGGTTACTCACCATGATCTGGGCCTGATGTACCGAATGATTTAATACTTCCTGCTGCCCGAATAAGCCGCCGGGAGGTTATATTTGATCACCCCAAAACTAAATCACTGTTACGAGTATGAAAAAGTTTATTCTATGGAGCATCGCATGTGTGATGATGCTCAGCCAGAGGGCCTATGCCCAGGAATGTGCCGGATTTGCATTCAAGGAAGGAAGCGGATTTGAAATGAACAATTTCGACGGCAAAGGCAAATCGATCGG
Organism: uncultured Dyadobacter sp.; assembly: GCA_966211825.1. Lineage (GTDB taxonomy): Bacteria > Bacteroidota > Bacteroidia > Cytophagales > Spirosomataceae > Dyadobacter. The sequence goes on from CBIHPQ010000250.1 coordinate 299, forward strand.
GAAACTCACCTACAAAATTGCCAAAGTAGGCAAGGAAGGCAGCAATACCGTGGTGACGATCGATATGGAGTCTTTTAATAACAAGGGTAAATCCGAGTTGAAAAACACCTACCAGATGAAATGCGACGGCAATGTACTGACGCTCGACGCCGCTTCGCTCATCAGCCAGGAGCAACTCAAATCGTTTCAGAATATGGAAATGAAGTTTACCTACGACAACATCGAGATCCCGTCCAAACTTTCCGTGGGCGATAAATTGAAGGATGCGGCCGTCAGAGGTGAGGGAAAATCAGGTCCGATGACGGTGGTTTTTAATATGCTGATTAAAAACCGTACGGTAGCCAGCCAGGAAAAGCTCACGATCCCTGCGGGCAGCTACGATGTTTACAAAATCAATTCGGACATGAACATGGAAATGCTGATGGGTTTCCCTGTCAAAATGGACATGCAAACCGTTTCCTACCGCGCCCCGGGCGTCATCTGGGACCTGAAAACTGAGACTTACCGCAAAGGGAAGCTGATGGGGTACAGCGAGCTGGCAAAAATCTATTGATTTCAGGCAGGACTGTATTAACATTTTTCTAAAGAACGGCTCGCGGTTCGTCGGCAAGCCGTTCTTTTTATAGCTTTGTCCGGGTATTTTTTTGTCCATACTTCTTATCTATCATATATCAACTGCGCTTAATAATGAAGAGAATTGCCATTTTTGCCTCCGGCTCGGGGTCCAATGCCGAAAAGATCTGTGAACATTTCTCCGGCCGCGACGATGTGGACGTATCCCTGATATTCACCAACAATCCCATGGCCGGAGTGATCAAAAGGGCACTCAAATTACAGATACCAGTGGTGTTTTTTGACAGAAAAACCTTCTACCAAACCGGCAAGATCCAGCAGATCCTCCAAAACGAAGGCATTGATCTGGTGGTACTAGCCGGCTTTATGATGCTCGTCCCACCAGTACTGGTCGAATCTTTTCCGAATAAAATGATCAATATTCATCCCGCGCTGCTGCCGAAATACGGCGGAAAAGGCATGTACGGGCATTTTGTGCATGAGGCGGTGGTGAAAGCCGGCGAAACGCAATCGGGCATCACGATCCATTACGTGAATGAGCATTACGACGAGGGCGACATTATTTTTCAGGCCCAATGTGAGGTGGCGCCCGGCGACTCACCGGAAGACGTCGCTCGTAAGGTGCACGCGCTCGAATATGAGCATTACCCGCGCGTGATCGACGAAATCCTCGCCAGACGGTAAGCTGCGGTCCCATGCTCTATTTTCTCCTGGCCGTTGTTTTCACGGTAATGCTCTATCTGATCATGCGCGCTTACCCGCGCTATCAGGTCGACTCGTTCCACGCGGTGGTTTTCAACTATTACTCCTGTGTGCTCACCGGCCTGCTCCTCACACCAGACCTGCGGGTGTTTGAGCAAGTACGATGGACGTCGGAGGGAACGGTCCTTACCATGGCGCTCGGGGCGATGTTCGTGACGGCTTTTATGCTCATCGGGCTTACTGCGCAAAAAGTGAGTGTGACGGCCACGTCGCTGGCGGGAAATATGTCGCTGGTGATTCCCGTGCTTTTCGGGCTTTTTGTTTTCAAGAATAACAATAAGGACTTTACTGCGCTCAATTACCTCGGGCTGGTACTCGCATTGGTCGCGCTTGCATTAGGTGCGATCCAGCGTTCGCCGAAAGCTGCGGCAAATGCAACTACCGAAGGCCAGGTCGCAAAGCAGGCACTGTGGATTTTCCCAATCCTGACGTTTTTTGCAAGCGGCACGAACAACACGCTGATCAATTTTCTGTCTTCTAAATATTACCCGGCCGGCCAGATTACCGTTTTCATGATTATCGCCTGCTTTGGGGCGGTATTGATCGGCACGTCGATCCTCGGCTACCGCACCATTGCCCACGGTCACAAGCTGAAATTCAGAAGCGTCGTCGGTGGGTTGCTGCTGGGCGTACCCAATTTTTTATCGCTCTATTTTCTGCTCCTGGCATTGGCAGCATTCGGAAATAGCGCGGCCTATGTTTTTCCAATCTACAATATTCTGACAATGCTCGTATCCGCCCTCGCGGCCTGGGTTCTCTACAAGGAACGGCTCAATACGCTGAACAGGTGGGGCCTTGTGCTCGCCATCGCAGCCATTGTGCTGATTTCCTACCAGGAACTGAACCTGTGATCCTGCCAGCACTGTTTACTACCCATGACCGACACCGCCATCCTGCATATTCCCGAGCAAGACAAACCGCTCAACAAGAAACAAAAAGAATTCAATGTGCTTTCGGAAACCATCGAAGCACTCGACCGCCAGATCCTTGACCTGCAACAAGCCTATGACGAAATGCTGCGGCGCATACCGTCGGATCTCGATCCGCTTGTGCGGGAATACCAGGGTTACAGGGCCGATATCGTCAACTTGTGGGACCGCGCGTACGAAGCGGAGCATTTCCGGAAAGCCTATCAGCGTAAACTTGCTTACCTGATTACCGAAAATGCCTATGACCTGATCAAAAATCACGGCCTTTCGGACCTTAAACCTGTTTTTAATAAATATCGTCCGACGGACATCGATGTGATACTCGAAGCAGAGCGCCTGCGGGAAGCGTCCGTGATCAAAGACCCGGCGTTTTTATTGGAGCCTGTTTATGAAACGGAGCCGGAAGTCTCATTTCACGAACTTCCCGAAGCCGAGCAGCAGCGTATCAAGGCCGAACGAAGGGAGCAGCGCATGGACCAGCGCACACGTGAGGCGCAGCAGATGAAGACCACCAAGTCGGTGCGGAGCGTATATATGGAACTGGTAAAAACGTTTCACCCCGACCGGGAAACCGATGACGCAGAAAAGCAACGCAAAACCGAGACCATGCAGCGCATTACCAAGGCCTATCAGGACAATAACCTGCTTGGGTTGCTGAAACTTCAAATGGAGCTCGAACAGATCGACCGTAGCGGCCTTGAAAATCTCAATAAAAACCAATTGAGCTATTACAACAAGATCCTCCGCCAGCAGGTGGACGAGCTGGACCAGCAGAAGGTATCGATACAGCAAAAGATATCTGCGGTTTGCGGCCTTCCCTATCAGCACGCCAATTCGCAGGTGACCGTCATTGCGAAATTCAACACTACTATCAATGAACTGAAGGTCGAGATCAAGAACATCAAAAAGCTATATAAACACTGGCTGGTGCCTTCGCAGCTCAAAACGTATCTCAAACCCTTCCAAATTCCTGATCAGCCGGATGATGACTCCGATGAATAACCGAAACCAGCCATTCCTGAGGGAAACGTATACAATACGTAGAGGTTTTTCCACGATATTCGTCATGAATTTAAATATGATTATATAAATATAGCATCCCACAATGCTAGGGATAAGCTGGTTAAACGGAATCAGGCGTGAAATGCACGGTTGGCATATAATTTATGCTTATTGGCGTTAACGCACCCAAACTCATATTTAAATGAAAAATTGTATTTTTTTGCTGCTCGCAGTCGTCTTTTGTAGCTCGCGGGCACAAGCGCAGGAAAACGTTTCCATAGGTCCGCTGGTAGGGTTATCGATTGCCAATTTCCGCGGCGATGTTTCGAATACGGACTGGAAACCCGGATTGACCATAGGCGGCTTCTACAATTACAGCTCCGAATCGGGCTTTGGTTTCAGCGGGCAGCTGCTTTTTACCCAGCTTGGCGCGCAAACCAACAACAAAACCGACGAAATCAACCTGAACTACATTCAGGCCCCATTGCTGGCTACCTTCTTTTTTGGACGCTACGGCGACCGCCTTCGTCCGAAGATTTTTCTCGGACCGAACCTCAATTTCCTCGTAGGTGCGAGGGATAAGAACGGTAATAATATCAATGGAGACTCTAACAACCGCATTTATAGCCCGTTCGATCTCGGCCTTACATTCGGCGCCGGCCTTAATTTCCGGTTGCAGGAAAAGATATGGCTGAATTTCGATGCGCGGTATGGTGTAGGGCTACTCGACGTCACTAGGCTCGACAATACCAATATTAAAAACAACAATTGGGGTATCAACGTGGGGCTGAGTTTCCCGCTGGGAACCTACAATAAGAACACCGGAAGACTACGTACGCGCTGACACACTATGATTCATAAGCAGAAGGGCATCCAATTTTGAATGCCCTTCTTTATTTTTGTTGCCGGTGGACTTATAACGCACGCTGTCTATGCTTCAAAAGGATTTGCTGAAAATAACCAAATGGGGCCTGGGAGCAGCCGTATTGATCTGGATGATCGGCTGGCTGATGCTGATTCCCGAAGATTTATCCGCCCAGATTGCCGCTATTTCCGCCGAAACAGTGAAAAACGGTCGCTTAATTGAGCAAACGGGCATTTCGCTACCTATTATTTCTTTCTCCGTCGCAGCAATGCGGCTGTTCGGGATAAATCAGCTCTCGCTGCACATTCCCGGATTTCTGGCCATCGTTTTCAGTCTTTTCTGTACCTACCGTCTGACTAAAGCTCTCGCGGGTGCGGAGTCGGCAGTCCTTTCCGTTCTGATCCTGGGCACGGCACAAGCCACTTTTCTTGTGAACAATGAGCTGGGCGACGCCAGTTACCTGGCAGCATGTTACATTTTTACTATCTGGCAGATCAACGCCTACCTCGAAAACAAAAATATAGCCCGCCTGTTGTTCGCTATTCTAGGCATAGTTGGGCTTATATTTGTAAAAAACACCTTCCCCGACAGCGCGGATCAGTGGCCTACCGATCCCCTGCTGACCCTGCTCGTTACTTTCTCTCCCTGGACAATTTTCCTGATCCTCGCACTCATCGATCTTGCCCAGCGGTTGATCGTCCCCGAGCACGATCAAATGCAAAAGCACGAGCTGATCAGCCTCATAGCGATCGTTATGCCGTTCATTGTGAGCTACTTCAACCCGTTCATGGCGACGTTTGACGTGTATATGGCGTATCCCGTGGCTTCCGTCGTGACGGCAAAATACATTATCCGCCGCCTCGAAAGCGATCCGGAAACTTTCTCGGGCCTGCTCGCATACGTGCATTCCGTGGCTGCATATGCGGCGCTCGCATTGCTTTTTTGTCTGGTCTGGTTTACGTTCCCGGCCGATAATTACTATGGTCTGATACATTTCATGGCCCTTCTGAGCGTACTTACCTGGCTGATATTCTTCTCGCCAGTCCGTAACAAGCTCATTGTAGGCTGCGTCGTATTTGCCATCGGGGCCAATCTGGTGCTTACCACCTACTTTTACCCAAACATTTACGAGTATCAGGCGGCCGCAAAGCTGGGCATTATCGCCAGGGCGAATGGCGCCGGACGGGAGAGGCTTTTCAGCTACCAGGCCGGTACGCCTTACAGCCTGCGTTTTTATTCAGGCGTTCAGGTTACCGAGGTCAATGACTTCGGGCAGCTCGTGGGTATGAAAAACTGCCTTGTTTATACCCATCAAAACCTTTTGGGGGAATTCAAAGCCATCCGCCCCGACCTGAAAATCCTCGGAAGCTGTGAGGAATACCCGCGAAGGGTCCTGGACTTCCGTTTTCTCGACCCTGCCACACGTGCCTCCTACGTCACATCCAAAGTCCTGATCAGGTTATAGATAGCGCTTTCTGCGGTTCATTATATTTTTAATGAATTTTACTTTGAAATACAAAGTACTTTTTTAAACTTAGATACCGAAACAATTACCATCATTTATTAAGCTATGGAAAAACCCACCACAAAGCTGTCGCCGTGGGGAATCGTCGGCACAGCGCTATTAACACCATTACTCCTGACGCTGCTGGCCATCTGGCATTGGAAACCCGGGCCATTTGTTCTGGCATTTGTGCTTCTGCTCGCAAGTGCCGCTCTGGCTTTTGAGCTATTTGCGAAGAAAAGTCTGAACGGCAAAGCTTACCGGTCCGCAGTTGGGCTGGCAGTCGTCACTGTTCTTGCCCTGATGTGGATGAATGTGGCAGTAGGCGGGATTTTGGGCGATAATCCTGCCAATATGATGTATTTCGGGGTGCTGCTGGTTGGCGTTGCCGGTGCAGCCATTGTTCGCCTGGAACCGCTTGGGATGTCGTACGCGCTATTCGCGGCTGCGTTCGCGATGTTGCTCGTTCCTGCCATTGCGCTGGCCGTGGGCACACCTGCTTTTGCGAATGGCGTTGCGGCGGTGTTTGGTCTCCACGCGCTATTCGCCATGCTGTTTGCTGGTTCAGCATTGCTGTTCCGACGCGCCGCAGGGAACGCGAGCAGATAAAACGGCCGACATAATGCGTTCAGGGGGATTAGCCGTACCTTTGTAATCTTTTACAAGAATGCATTATGACTTTTGAAGATTTAAATCTCACCAAACCGCTTCTGAAAGCACTTTCGGAAGCGGGCTATACAGAGCCGACTACCATTCAGCACAAGGTTTTTTCGGTAATGATGTCCGGAAAGGACGTCTGCGGCATCGCGCAAACCGGTACCGGAAAGACATTCGCCTACTTGCTGCCGACACTCCGGCAGATCGAATATGCGAAAGACCGGCTACCGCAACTCCTGATCCTCGTGCCCACGCGCGAGCTCGTTGTGCAGGTGGTCGAAGAAGTGCAAAAACTCGCGGCTTACACGACCCTGGAAGTCGTGGGTGTTTATGGCGGCGGGAATATCAAGGTGCAAATGGCTGAGCTCCATAATGGTACCGATGTGGTAGTGGCCACGCCCGGCCGGTTGTTCGATCTGGCGATGAATGGTTCATTGAAAACCAAAGCTATCAAAAAACTGGTGATCGATGAAGTGGACGAAATGCTGAACCTCGGCTTCCGTCCGCAGCTGAAAAACATCCTCGACTTATTGCCGCAACGCCGCCAGAACCTGCTTTTTTCTGCTACCATTACCCAGGAAGTGGAAGCGCTGATGAAGACCTATTTCAATGACCCGGTCCGAATCGAAGCCGCGCCCGTGGGAACGCCTCTCGAAAACATTGAGCAACAGGCCTATTATGTTCCCAATTTTTACACAAAAGTCAACCTGCTCGACCAGCTTCTCGACCGGCATGAGGAAATGAGCAAGGTTTTGATTTTTGTGGCTACCAAAAAACTGGCCGATCAGCTTTACGGACAGTTGGAACTTGGCTACCTGAACAAGATCGGTGTAATCCATTCCAATAAGGACCAGAACCACCGCTTTAACACCATCCGGCAATTCCACGCAGGCAACTACCGCATTCTGATAGCGACCGACATCATCGCACGCGGGCTCGACGTGGCGGAAGTTTCGCACGTTTTCAATTTCGACATTCCGGAAGTTCCCGAGAACTACATTCACAGGATCGGCCGCACCGGACGGGCCGACCGGAAAGGCATTGCCATTTCGTTCATTACGGAACGTGAAAAGCCATTCCAGGAGCAAATTGAAGAGCTGATGGATTTTGCAATACCCATTCTTCCATTGCCGGAGGATTTGAAAATTTCGGAAATCCTGCTGCCCGACGAGGAGCCGAAAATTTTCATGAAAAACATCGAGCTGAAACGTCCCAAACGTGAAGACGTTGGCCCTGCATTTCACGAGAAGAAGGCTAAAAATCAGAAGGTTAATGTCCGCCGCGACCATGCAAAAGAGAAAATGGCCAAATACGGGCGGCCGATCAAACGTTCCGGAAAGAAAAGTAAGTGATTGTTAAAGGCCAGATATTCAAATCATTTTTCAGGATTTCTTGTTGATCCTGCATGAATATCTGGCAAATCTTTCAAAGGCTGCGGCCTTTCGTCAAGCCTTACCACCGGCAAATCGCATTTGCATTATTCCTTACCCTGCTAGGTGCCATTACGGCCCAGGTCAACCCCTGGGTGCTCCGTTACACTGTCGACACGGTGCAATCCCTCCTCGACCAGCAAATGGGCATCCTGCAAGGCAAGCAGCTACTCATTCAAATCACGGCGATACTTTTTTTGAAAGAGATCGTCAACACCTTTATCGTCTTCGGGCAGCGTTATTTTGGTGAAAAAATACGGATCAAAGTATCCAGCGACCTCGCACAGAATGCTATCAACCGCATATTGACCTACAATCTGGCGTTTTTCAGCGACAATGAAAACCAGAAAGGCAAGCTACAAACCCGTATTGACCGTGGTGCAGAGAGCCTTACAAAGCTGATCCAGAATTTTTTCATTGATATCCTTCCCTTGTTTGCCAATGCGGTGGTGGCCCTGGGCATCATGTTCTCGGCTAATTTCTACGTCGGCTGCATTGCGCTGGCTATTCTGCCGGTCTATTTCTGGGTGAGCTTCAAGCAGGCCGGCCAGTTGCAGGGCGTTCGCCGCAAGCTGAAACGACAGCGCGAAAACAAAAGCAACGGCCTGATCAACCTGATCGAATCGGTGATTGTGATCAAATCCTTCGTTCGCGAGAAGCTGGAAGGCGAAAAGCAGTATCGCCTGCAAATGGAGCTGATGGATTCGCAGCTCAAAACCCGGAAAACCAACTTTACCTACGACGGTATCAAGAGCTTTATCGAGCAAATCGGCGTCGTACTGATCATCATTCTCACCGCCTACCTGGTACTCGACCAGCAGATGTCCATTGGCGCGATTATGTTTCACATTCTGCTGTTCAACAATGTGTCCGCCCCCATCCGCCAGCTCCACCGCATCTACGACGAAATGAACGACGCCCTCACCTATTCGGAAGGGTTCTTCGACATTCTCGACGCGAACGAATCGGTAGAAAGCAGCGGAGAAACCGTCACGGACCATTTCCGCGGCGATTACTACCTCCGGAACGTCTCATTTGCCTATCCGAATGGCACCAGGGCTCTTTCCGGGATTGATATGGAGATCAAATCAGGGCAAACGACTGCATTGGTAGGGCTTTCCGGCGCCGGGAAAAGTACGCTGATCAATTTGCTGGTTGGATTCTATGGCCAGGATTCGGGCGAAATCATGCTCGATGGGCGGCCGTTGAAGTCCTATGACCTTGCTTCATTGCGGAATGCGATCGGAATGGTCTTGCAGAAGAACCATATTTTCAAGGGCTCCATTGCCGAGAATATCTGGTACGGCAAACCCGACGCCGCCTGGGAGGACCTCGTTGAGGCATCTAAAAGCGCTTATCTGCACGAGCAGATCATGGAGCTGCCTGGCGGATATGAAACGGATGCGCAGCTACTTTCCGGCGGTCAGCAACAGCGCATTGCCATTGCCCGCCTCTTTCTCAAAAACCCACCTATTATTTTCCTCGACGAGCCTACTGCGAGCCTCGACGCCATTGCCACCGAGCAAATCAAAAACAGCCTCGACGCGATCAAGAAGAACCGGACCGTCGTGATCATTTCCCACAGCCTCGCACAAATTCTCGATTCCGACCAGATTTATGTCATGAAAAAAGGACAGATCGTCGAATCCGGCAAACATGAGGATCTCTATGAACAAAATGGCGTTTACAGGGAGATTTTCAATGCTTCTGCCCGAAGCCTGAACCTGGGGAAAATGCTCGAAACCATGAGCCGCGACCAGGATTAAAAAAAAGTTAAATTTTTTTTCGGTTCACTGATCTGAAGTGATTTCTCCATCGTATGTCGTTGCAAGTGATGAACGACCAATCCAAAGGGCCATGCTTAACCGGCTGGGCCGAGCGGATTTTAAGATACAATTAATTATTGTGGAGGGTAAGGTAATACATAGAGAGGGTGGCAGATGTCACCCTCTCTTTTTTGGCATAAAAAAGCTCCCGGGCCAGGCCAGGGAGCGGGATATTGGAAGAGGTCTATGTGATATCAGTGGCTTTCTTTCTCTTTTTCCAGATTGAACAAGTCGTTCAATACATCGATCAGCGTTTCAGCTTCTCCTCTTTTACACGCTGCTTTCAGTTGAAGCACAGGCAGTTTCAATATTTTCTGCATCATGCTGGTGGTAATGCGCTCTACCTTTTCAAGCTCCGATTCAGTCAGGTTTTTGGTAAACC
>CBIHPQ010000251.1:0-10216 GCA_966211825.1 uncultured Dyadobacter sp.
ACCTAGTTGGCGGCGTGGTAGCGGCCGAGTTCCTTGCCATAATCGACACGGTTGTCGTTACCGACCTGGCTGACGTTGTTCAGGGTATTGGCAATGGGCACGCCGTCGACCACGAAAAGCGGCTGGTTGTCGCTACTGAGGGACGTCGCTCCGCGGATGATCATGCTCACCGACGAGCCTGTACCGCCCGTAGCGCTGATGGAAACGCCCGGAACGCGGCCTGCCAGCGAGTTGAGCACGTTTTCCTGCGCTACACGGCTGATATCCTTGCCATCCACTTCGGCGACGGAATAGCCCAGCGAGCGTTTTTCCCGTGAAAGGCCCAATGCCGTTACGACGGTTTCATTGAGGGTTTCGACCCCTTCCGCCAGCTCCACATTGATCACCGATTCGTTTCCTACCGTCACTTCCCTGGTTTCATGACCGATGTAGGAAAAAACCAGAATGGGTCCGGAAGCTTCATTGACATTGATCGAGTAGTTACCGGTGGCGTCGGTGGACGTTCCCACCTGGGTGCCCTTCACGACGATACTGACGCCGGGCAGCGCCGCGCCGTCAATTTTCGAGGTAACTTTCCCCTTGATCGTCTTATCGATTTTCTTTTCAGCCAAAGTCGGACTGACAAGAAAAACGGCCACGAAGATGCTTAAAAGCAACCTTCGCAGGCTAGCAGTAGAATTTGGATTCATAGTTTTTGTGTTTAAGGTGATGGGCACTGTTCATGATACTGAGAAATAGAGCTTTATGTTAAAAAATGGAAACACGACGGACTTATATAATCGGTGTCAACGGTATTAATAACATGTATCAGGAGAGCAGCGGATCACCTTCCGGGCATGTCGGCCCCGGAAGAAAAACTTCTTGAAATCCTGCTCACAATTACTGGAATGGTGTCGTAAGGGCTATTCTATTGGATCTGACTTTTAATATTTCTGAACAAACTATCGATAGAGGAGGGTGAGTATTATATCTGTAATCTGCTATGGTTCTTTCGTCCCGGCTTCGCCATTAGGCCGGTTTTCCTTCAACAAACGGTTGAAATAAATTTCGAGGGCGTCGGAGTACGTCTTACCCCTTTCGTCATCTGAAATTCCTGTTAGCAATTCCGCCAGTTCGTCCTCGGATATCTTGTTGCTGATTAGCTTGTTAATCAAATTTTCCGCCCGGGAGAATGACATGGTGTTAGTTAGTTTTGGTATGTGACAAGGATACTCGCAAAGCCCGATATCAGACTATTCCTCCGGCACTCATTTTTCAGACTACGAGGCTCTTTTTTTCAAAGCCGCGCCGACGAAACGTTGTCATTCTTCGCGAACCTCTATTTTTGTTAAAATTTTATCATATTAACAGGAAGTATCGTTTCTATACCGAAACCCGGATCGTGAAGAATGAACCCTAAGAAGTGCTGCCAGGAGATTTACTTTCTGCTTTTTATCCTTTTGATTTCCTATTCCGCCTCGGGCCAGACGCTCGCTGCCGATAGTACCGGCAAGGTGATCGTGGGCGACATGACGGTGGAAGGGAACCATCGCACCCGTACGGGCATTATCATGCGCGAAATGGCGATCCGCAGGGGCGATACCCTGACGGCCGAATCGCTCAAAGAAAAGCTCGAAATCGACCGCAGGAAGGTTATCAATACCAACCTGTTTATCACAGTAGACCTGCTGACCAAGCCCAATCCGGACTCTGTCCACACCGATATCCGCATTGTCGTGAAGGAGCGCTGGTACTTCATCATCCTGCCCGTGTTCCAGCTCGCCGACCGGAACTTCAATGAATGGTGGTACGAACGCAAGCGCGACCTCTCCCGAACTACCTACGGCGTATACCTCAGCTACGGTAATGTCACAGGCCGGGCCGACAAGCTCCGTTTCCTGGCCGAGTTCGGGTTTGTCCCGAAATTCGAAGTGGCGTATACGTTACCCTATATCGACAAGGCCCAGAAAACCGGGATTACCATTGGGACATCCTATTCCATTAATAAAAACACGGCATTCAGGACCTGGCGCGATAAGCTGCAATACCTCAGCAGCGAGGACATCAACCGGGAGCGCTTTTATACTTATGTGAGTTTGACGCGCCGTAACAAGTATTACACCTTCCACTCCTTGGACCTCCGCTGGAGTTACCTCACGATTTCGGACACGATAGCGGCACTTAACCCCAATTACCTCCTGAATGGGGATAAACGGCAACGCTATTTTCAACTGACCTACACGTACAGCTACGACAAACGCGACAATGCGCAGTACGCTTTGCAGGGCCAGACCGCCGGCCTGCAAATTTCCAAAACCGGGCTGCTCCCTTCCGACGATGTCAATACCCTTTATTTGTACGGTTCGTACCGGAAATTCATTCCGTTGGGCAAGAAATGGTTTTTCAATACCAATGTCAGGGGCAGGATTTCTTTTCCGAAACGCCAGCCCTACACTCAGACAGTGGGCCTCGGCTACCGCAACGACCTCGTGCGCGGGTACGAGCTCTACGTGATCGACGGACAGGATTACGCACTGATCAAAAACGAACTGAAATACAGGCTTTTCTCTATTCAGAAACATTTATCATTTGTTCCGGTGCGACAGTTCAATACCATTCCGCTGGCGGCTTACATTAATACATTTGCCGATGCGGGATATGTTAAAAACAGCTATCCGGAGTTCAGCAACACGAAGCTGGGCAACTCCGCGCTGTACGGCGCCGGTGCCGGCGTGGACCTGGTCACGTTCTATAATATCGTGGCCCGGTTCAATGTGACGCTGAACGGGCTGGGCGAACGCAGGTTCTTTTTCAACCTTTCGAGAGAATTTTAAGGGGATTTCCGGAAGCCGTAAATATGTATAAATTGCAAGCAGACGACATAGAACTAGTTATAAGGCACGATAATTTCTCAACTTTACTTAAACCGCATGACACAACCTCTATGCTTATGAACACGCTGAAAAATGGAATCGCATTGCTCATTATGGCATCACTGGCCGCGGCTTGCGACACTAAGACAAATGAAAAAACCGAGGCAGCGACGGATTCTGTTGCGCTGCAAGAGCCTGCTCCTACCGACCTGAACAGCGACCAGTCGACGCTGTTGAAAACGATCCTGGGCTCTGCCGAACAAAATCCATCCGGTGCCGTTCTGAGAGGCATCGCATTCGGTGATGCAATTGCGAAGGTAAAAGCCACCGAAACCTTCGAAATGTTCGAAGAAACGCCCGATCACCTTGGTTATACCTCGGAAACCGCGCAGTTGGAGACGATCGACGTTCAGTATTTTCTGACACCCGAAAAAAAGGTGAACAAGATCACCATCGACGTGTACCTGAATAGTCCCGAAGCTACAAAACAGCTTTGGAACGCCAGTAAGCAGTATTTTAGCGAAACCTACGCTTCGCCCAAAGAGGAAACCAAAAAAGTTACCTGGAACAACAAAACGATCCGGGTGCATATGGAGGATGTCTCGGAGGGTAAAGATTACGGTTTGAAATTTCAATTCTTCCCGGCCGACAAAAACGTGCTGGCCGCCAAATAACACCTATGAAAAACAAAAGATCGATTCTACTGGGCGCACTATGCATCATTGCCTTGAATGTTTGTGCACAAAAACCGTCCAAAAAAGACGAGGTGATCACTATCGACACCGATAAGGGGACGATGCGCTTCATTCTCTTTGACGAAACCCCGAAGCACAAGGCCAATTTCATCAAACTCGTCAAAGACAAGTTCTATAACGGGCTTCTTTTTCACCGCGTTATCGACGATTTCATGATCCAGGGCGGCGATCCCAACTCGCGTAATGCAAAGCCCGACGAAATGCTTGGCCGCGGCGACAATGGCTACAAGGTTCCGGCGGAAATCAGCGGCAAACGCTTCCACCAGAAAGGCGCATTGGCGGCCGCCCGTGACAACAATCCGGCAAAAGAATCCAGCGGATGCCAGTTTTATATTGTAGAAGGCAGGAAATGGAGCAAAACGGACCTGGAAAAACAGTCGGCCCGCGCTGCACGCAAACTTACCGACTCCCAGAAAAAGGTGTATGAAACAATAGGCGGGACACCCCACCTCGACGGCGCGTATTCCGTTTTCGGGAAGTTAATCGACGGCATGGATGTGCTCGACAAGATTGCTTCGGTAGACAAAGACGAACGCGACCGCCCCGAGAAGGACATTTCGATGAAAGTGTCTGTCAAAAAAATGAAGAAGAAGAAAATTACCCGCAAATACGGCTGGAATTACGACGCTTAAATTGGAAAAGAGGAAAATCCTGATCACCGGCTCCAACGGGTTGCTGGGACAAAAATTGGTGGAATTGCTGGTTACCAAAGCGCATATCCAGACTATTGCCACGGCCAGGGGCGAAAACCGGCTGCCATTCAATGCCGGTTACCGGTATGTCGAAATGGACATTACCGATCCTGATGCCGTTGACCAGGTACTCGGTGGCGAACGCCCCCACGTGCTGATCCACACGGCGGCCATGACCAACGTGGACCAATGCGAACTGGAAAAGGACGCCTGCTGGAAACTGAATGTCACAGCAACCGAAACGCTGATCTCCGCCTGTGCGAAGTACAACATCTTCCTCGAACACGTCTCGACGGATTTCGTTTTCGACGGAACTTCCGGGCCTTACCGCGAGGAAGATGTGCCTAATCCGGTCAGTTTTTATGGTTGGAGCAAATATGCGGCAGAAAAGGCCGTCACAACTTCGGACATCAAATGGGCGATCGCCCGCACAGTGCTCGTGTACGGGATCGCACACGATATGAGCCGGAGTAACATTATTCTCTGGGTCAAAAAATCATTGGAAGAAGGGAAGGCGATCAAGGTCGTAACCGACCAGTTCCGCACGCCTACACTTGCCGAAGACCTTGCGACTGGCTGCTTCCTCATCGCTGATCAGGAGGCCAGGGGGATTTATCATATTTCCGGGAAGGATTTCATGACGCCATTTGAAATGGCAGTGGCCGCTGCCGAATATTTCGGTCTCGACACCTCGCTGATTTCGCCTACCGACGCCTCGGCATTCAGCCAACCGGCGCGCAGGCCTCCGCGTACGGGATTCAAACTCACAAAATCCCGGAACGTCCTGGGTTATGAACCGCACTCGTTCCGGGAAGGGATAGAGATTTTGGCTGGGCAGATTTAGATTTACTACCTTTCAATTTCAGCCAGATTCAATACAAATCCTTGGAAGACAGGCTCTCCCGAAAGCCGGATGTCAAGACTCGAATATTCAACAATAGCACATCCGGACTCGTAGACGAAGACTTTCTCGCTAATCCGATCGATCAGCCACGCCAGCCGACAGCCGTTGGCCAGATATTCCTGCATTTTGTTCTGTAAGTAAATGAGGCTATCTGTTTTCGAACGGACTTCGATCACAAAATCAGGGCAAACCGGTGCGAATCGCTCTTTCTCTTCTCTCGACAAAGCATCCCATTTCTGGCGATTAACCCATGCCACGTCCGGAGAACGGACGGCTCCGTTTGGAAGTGTGAAACCGGCCGAAGGGCCGAATGCCTTTCCGGGAATTTTGTTATCCCGCAGCCATGAGCCCAGGACAAGAGAAATTTCAAAATTGAAACTATCTGAAAAACTTCCCGCAGGAGACATAAGTATAATGTTGCCTTCGCTGTCCCGTTCAAAACTGAGCGTATCGTTCATCTGGCAAAAACGAAAAAATTCGTCTTCGCTCATGATATCCCCTACTATGAATGTGACAGGCGTGTCCATAACTTAACGATGTCTTGGAAGTCTTTCAATAATGTAAATCAAATATAACGAATTTGCCGCGAAGGCTGCACGGCGGCCAACAGTCAATTTTCACAGGATACATTCGGAAGGACCAACTGCCTGCCGCCGCTTCCCACGGGTCAATTTAATTATACAACAACTCGTAATACTCCCGGGCCATCCGGTCGGAGTTGAACGGTTCATTCACATCGTTCATGCTGTTCAAAACCATCTGATGCCACTTTTCAGGCGCGTTATAGTATGTCGGAATGACCGAGCGTTCCAGGGTTTCCATCAGATTGTCGCAGTCCTGTTTGTTGATATCATCGCCTTTCGCTACGGGCAGGAGAAATGCATTATGTTCGTCTTTTGCGAACTCGCAGATCCAGCCGTCGAACGTCGACAGGTTTAATGCGGCATTCATAGCCGCCGTCATTCCGCTCGTTCCGGAAGCTTCGCGCGTTACGACGGGTGTATTGAGCCAGATATCCGCGCCGTCTTTAAGCAGTTTCGACAATGCGAGTTCATAACCGGTGAGTACCGCCATATTCGGAAAAAGGTGGCTGAGGTAGAACAAATGATTAAAAGTACCGACAGCACCCTCATCTTTCGGATAAGGCTTTCCGGCCCAGATCACCTGCACAGGCTGGTCGGTATTCGCCATCATCCGTTTAAACCGCTCGATATCCCAAACCAGCATGTCGGCGCGCTTGTAAGCCGCAAACCGCCTTGCCCACACGATCGTGAGCACGTCCGGATCAAACAGTTTCCCACTTTGGTCGGCGACCGTTTTGAACAAAACCTTTTTTAGCTCCTTCTTGCGCGCGGCGATCGTCTCGGTATCTTTCCCGATCCTCGCTTTTTCCAAAACAGGGTCTACCCAGTACGCATTGTTCTGTGCATTGGTAATGTGCCCGATCGGCGCGATTTTGGGATGCGCCTTCCACATTTTACGGGAAACTTCCCCATGCAGCTTGGAAACGCCGTTCGCTTTGTGGCTCAGGCTCAATGCGGCTAGCGAATGGTTGAAAACGCCGTCGCGGATGCCGCTGATCTTCCTTACCGTTTCCAGGTCGAGGCCGGAGAAAAAGCCCAGTTTTTCCAGAAAATGAATGTCGTGCTTTTCGTTACCTGCCTCTTCGGGTGTGTGGGTGGTAAAAACTAACCTTTTCTGTACCTCAGCGACATCCTTATATTTTTTGTACCAATGAAAAACAGCTGATACGGCGTGTGCCTCATTCAAATGATAAATTTCAGGCTCATGGCCCAGCGCTTCTAGCAACCGTGCGCCGCCGATGCCGAGCACCATGCATTGCGCCACTTTGTAAGTCACGTCGGCATCATATAACGAATAGCTGATCGCCCGCGTCGACTCGTCGTTCCCGTCGGTATCGGTCGTGAGCAGGAACAATGGGGCGGACTGGAAGGTCTCAGGGTCGAGATAGTAAGCCGCCACCCATACTTTTTTGCCCATGATGGGTATCTGGAACCGGATTTTGGTGTCGGTCAGATAGGAATAAATCTTTTCCCGGAACTCGGGCTCCATACTGCCGTCCTTTTTGCGGCCCTGGTCATAATAGCCGTATTTCCAGAGCATCCCGATCCCGATCAGGTTCTGTTTGAGCGCGTACACGCTGCGCATATGCGAGCCTGCGAGAAAGCCGAGCCCGCCCGAGTAGATCTTTAATGCCTGGTCGACGGCGAATTCCATCGAAAAGTAGGCTACTGATTTTTTGTATTTGTTATCCGCGACAAATGGGTGTTGGTAAGGAAGAGTGAAAGTTTGTTGTGACATCAGAAGCAATTTTGGTAAAACAAAAGGCGTGCATAAAAAACCCGGCCAATCGAGAAGGGCCGGGTCAGAAAACTTTTACAAAAACTTATCCTCCAAAGAGCCGCGCCCAGAAACCTTTTGCCTTGGTTTTTGTTTCTCCGACCTTCTCCGAAGCCTCTTCTTTCAATTCGGCTATTTCCTCGGCGGCTTTCGCTTTCAGCTCTGCGGCTTTGGCCTGCGCCTCGGCCAGCTTTTCGGCTGCGTCTTCTTTGATATCTTCATATTTATCGGCAGCAGCCACTTTAATGTCCTCAAATTTCTCAGAAGCTGCTTCCTTGATGTCTTCAAACTTATCTGTCGCTGCCTCCTTGAAGTCATCGAATTTCTCCGAAGCAGCTTCTGTGAGGCCCGCCAGCTTGGCTGCCAGCCCGGATTGCACTTCTTCGGCCTTTTCAGCAACTTCTTCTTTCACCGCTTCGGCCTTCACAGCCGCTTCTTCTTTCACTTCGGCTACCGTTTCTTCGGCCGCCTCCGCTTTTTCCGCTATCACTTCTTCCACTTCCGAAGTTTTGGTTTCGGCTTGCGCTTTCAAGTCGTCGAGCGTTTCGTAGACTTCGGTTTTAATCCCGTCAGCAGCTTCCTCGGCTTCCTCGACTTTGTCGGCAGCCTTCGTTTCCAATGCGGCGGCTTCGTCGGTTACCACTTCCTTTGCCTCATCCTTAATTTCCAGCACCTCTTCCACGATCTCGTCTTTGGCATCGGTAGTGGTGACTTTGAGCTCTTCAACTTTATTTTCCAACGATTCTTTTGCGTCTTCTGGTGTAGGTTCGGTATTGTCGGCCATGGGAAATCACGTTTTAAGGTAAGAACAGTTGATACGATGAATGCGTAAGCTACAAAGGAGTTATCAAGGTTGCAAGCAATGCGCGCAGCTTTGTGTTAGGTTAACCTTCTAACCATCAAATTTTTAACCAGCTCATAAAACGGCTCAGGCTGCAATGTACGCCAGTTGTTGAGGTGCAGCGTACCTCCGAAATTGATATAGTAATCGAGCCGGAATTTCTTCCATTGCTCCTCTACATGCTCCCGGAAATTGACCGCAACGATCCAGCCATCCTCCACGTCGTCGAACCACTCGGCGTAGTAATCGTCCTCCGCGCCGTGAAAATCGAGGACGTTTTCTCCCAGCAAGATAAACTGGTTAATACCCTGATCTACAAGCGGATCAATTACCTGCCGTTTCAGGAACATGATGTCGTTATGCAGCGTATCGTTCCATTCTCCAAACATTTCGATGATCACAAAGCGCTTGTGGTAATCTGCGAAAAGGATTTTCACATACAGCGTCTCCGACCCGATGTGGTCCCAAAGCGGATGGATATAATACCCGTAGATCGCATTTTCGTAATAATCCAGGTTATAGGCGCGTCCATAGAACGGTGAGCGCTCGTCGTGGCTGGCTACATAGTGTTTTTCCCAATTGTAATATGGTTCTAGCTCCTGCATGGCAACTGTTGGAATGGCATTGAAAACGAATATAAATTAAACAGAAAAGGCATTACAGATGTTACCTGGTGCTTTTAGGCCTGCAAAATTATTATACCGGCATAACTTATTATTTGGACTTGCTTCTTTACCCGTCCGTTTTCAGCGATTCCATCAGAAGGATGATACTCATTGGCGAGGCGCAGTTTTCAGTTGAGAATTAAAAACGGGCTGCCTCGATTGAAGCAGCCCGTTTTGGGTATTCGAAATAGATGATTTTATTACAACTCGCGGATCCACACGTTGCGGAAGCTGGTCGTGTTGTTATGGTCCTGTAATTTGATAGGGCCTTTACCATGCGGCTCGATCGTCGGCTGACCTATGTAAGGAGTTGTTCCCTGGATCGCGGTGTGGTTCTGAACCAAAACACCATTGTGGATCACGGTGATGTATGGCGGGTGCGTCATCTGACCGTCCTTGTTGAAATGCGGCGCAGTGTAAACCACGTCGTAAGTCTGCCATTCGCCCGGGCCTACCGCTGCATTCACGAGCGGCATGGTTTGCTTGTAGATCGAACCAGCCTGGCCGTTCGAGTAGGTCGGGTTGTTATAGCTGTCGAGTACCTGCAATTCGTAAACGCCCTGCATGAAGATACCGCTATTACCGCGGCCCTGTCCGTTACCGTCCACTTTCGCAGGAGTTCTCCATTCGATGTGCAGCTGGTAATCGCCGAATGTCTGTTTGGTTTGAATGTCGCCTGATTTTGGGGCAACGGTTATTACGCCGTCAGCTACGGTCCAGGGAGCAGCCGATTTACCATCTTTCCCGGAAACCCACTGATCGAGGTTTTTACCATCGAAAAGCACGATTGCATCGGAAGGGGCAGTGAAGCCGGACACGGCAGGAGAACCTTTACCGGGCGTTACAACACGGGGCACGGGGTTCCACAATTCGCTGGATTCAGGAGTTTGCTTCGCAGGTTGCAGTTGCGCGTGCGCGGCAAAGGCAGCAGCCATGCTGAACGCGGTAAGCATCAATTTTTTCATTTGAAAGGTAACAGTTTTAGTCTAATAACTCTTTGAAATAGTATCAAAACACAACATTAGTTAAAAAGCACCAACAAAAAGGATTCTCATCTATATAAATGTAATTTTCCCGATTCTTATCATAGGTTTTATGAGTAATGTAATTGCTCAGGCAACAGCATCTTACGGGCGCATAGCTCAT
>CBIHPQ010000252.1:0-10200 GCA_966211825.1 uncultured Dyadobacter sp.
TTGTACTTCCATAATCGATTCGCTGTTGTTGTTGCCGGTTGTACGGTAGTTGTCATGGTAGTTTGCTACCAGCTTCTTGCCTGAGTTTTTGGCTACATCATCCAGTACTTCTTTTGCTTTGGCCCATTTTTTCTCGAAAAGATAGGCTTTGCCCAGATAGGCCTTTGCTGCCCATTTCGTAGCACGTCCTTTCTGTGCCTGTGTGGCAGGAAGGTTGTCGGCCGCAAACTGGAAATCCGCTTCGATTTTACCCCAGATATCTTCCGTGTTAGGGATTTTGGTTGAATTCGGATCCCCTGCATTGTAGATCTTCTCGTCAATGAAAGGCACGTTGTTCCACATCTTTTTAGCCTCAAAATGATAGTGGCCGCGCAGGAAACGTGCTTCCGCAACTACCTGGATCTTTTCGGCGTCGGTCATGTCCTTCACATTAGGATTTCCCGCGATCTGGATTACTTCGTTCGCCCGGGCAACTCCGTCGTATGAATGCCACCATTTGCCAAGGAAATAGGTGTTGTCGGAAAGCCAGTTGTATTGTTCGATGAACGATTGCTCGGGCTGATCACCGGCGTCGGTACCTTTTACAGCATCGTCGCTGCTGATACCACCGAACACGTAATTCGAGATCGTCGACTGGCGGCCGGTGTTACCTGCGCCCACGCCATCGAGCAATGAGTAGGCTCCGATGAGCAGTGCATTCACACCGTTCTTATTGCTGAGCTGTTCCAGCGACGCGCGCCCCTGAGGTTTCAGATCAAAGAAGTCGTCGGAGCAGGAGAAGCTCAGGCCGACTAAAACGCATATTAATAATGTCTTTTTCATTGTATGGTTCTATATAATGAAGATCAATGGATAAACTAGAAGTTGAAACGCAAGCCACCGAGGAACGACTTTGCCACAGGGTAGGAGCCTTCGTCGACGCCCATATGGGTATCCTGGTTGTTTTCGCCCGATCTTCTCAGGTTGATATCCGGGTCAAGTCCTGTGTATTTGGTGAATGTGAACAGGTTTTGTCCCTGAACATAGATTTGCGCCGAACCCAGTTTCAAAGCTTTCAACCACGATGAAGGCAAATTGAATGTCAGCTGGATGTTTTTAAGACGGAAGTAAGAGCCGTCTTCCAGGAAGTAGGACGAAACCTGCTGGCTGGTCGCATCGCCCGAATTCAGGCGCGGCAGTTTCGCATCGTCACCCGACTTTTTCCAGGAGTCGTACAGCATCGTTTTGGAGCGGTTGCCCTGGAATACGTTGAAATCCGTCCAGTACTTCACATAGTTGAAGATCTGATTGCCTTGCACGCCCTGTCCGAACAATGTCAGATCGAACCATTTATAGCCAATTCCGACGTTGATACCATAGGTGAAGTCCGGGTGCGGGCTGCCGATAATGGTACGGTCAGCAGCGGTAATAACGCCGTCGCCATTCACATCGCGGAATTTGAAAGTACCTTCTCTCGTATACGATCCGAATTTCGGAGCCACGGCAGCTTCTGCCTCGTCTTTGATTACACCATCCACAAAATAGCCGTAGTAGCTCGCGATCGGCAAACCGGCCTTCGTAGCGGACATTGCCGGCAGACGAGTTGTAAAGCCGAAAATGGTCGCATTCGGGTCGTTGTTCAGTTTCAGTACCTCATTTTTATAGTGGCCAAAGTTTACACCGACCATGTAGCTGAAATCACCTTTCTTATCCCGGAAATTCACGCCAAGGTCCACACCCCGGTTACGCACTTCACCGATGTTAGTGTACGGGATCGTTCCGGTACCGGCTGTTCTTGGAATGGCGACCTGCGTCAGCATGTCGGAAGTAATGCGGTTGTAAAGGTCGAGTACCACTTCCAGTTTGCTGTTGAACAAAGTCGCGTCGATACCAATGTTGGTAGAGGTGTTGGTTTCCCACTTACCATTGGAGTTTCCGAACTGAACAAGGTCGAAACCACCTACGATAGATGTTCCAGTACCGCCAATGTCGTAAGCGTTGTTTTGCGGATCGGCCTGGTACAGGGTGTATGCATTATAAACGTTAGGGATGAGTTGGTTACCGGTTTTACCCCAGCCGAAGCGGATTTTCAAGTCGTCGACGAATTTGGCCGGCTTCATGAATCCCAGCTCGGTCATACGCAAACCCAGCGAGAATGCGGGGAAAATACCGTAGCGATTGGCTTCCGAGAAGCGGGACGATCCGTCGCGCCGTATGGTTACGTCGGCAAGGAAGAGTTCTTTAAATGAATAATTGACCTTTCCGAATTGGGAGAACAGCGCACTTTCTGTCGGACCGGGGCCTGCATTACTCAAACCCGCTGCCGAACCTGCATCGAGGAACCGGTAGTCGAGGTCATCAAATGCGAATCCGCTCCGGCCGGCGCGGAATTCACCCGCGTAAGTTTTGACCGCTTCCGTACCCGCCAGGATGTTGAAGCTATGTACGCCGAATGATTTGGCATAGTTCAAAGTGTTGAACCAGGTGAACGAGCGGTCGACGTTGTTGATCACGTTCAAGCTGTTGGCATTTCTTGCCTCCGCAGCCTCGATATCGCGGTGGAAGTACTCCGAGCGGTTGAACTGGTTGTATTCAATACCAAGGCTGGTACGTGCATACAGGCCTGGAAGGATGTCGACCTGTGCGTACACGTTACCGAATGCGTGGGTACCTTTTGTGAGGTTATCTTTCTCGCGGTACAAACGGGCCAGCGGGTTGGGTGCATTACCAAGGTTACTACCGCGGCTTCCTGCAAATCCGTTGTAATCGGAAGTGTTGTTTCCCCCGAGTGCTTTCGGGCCGCCCGTAACATCGAATACCGGGATAATCGGGTGCACACGGATCGCGAACATGATCGGGTTACTCTCGTCGTTGTTGGTGATCCCCTGTCTTTGGTCATAGGAGAATGTAAAGTTCTCACCCACAGTAACAGCCCCCTTTTTGAACTCGGTGTTAGCACGGACTGAGTATCTTTTGTATTTGGTATATTTCAAAATACCGTTCTGCTGGAAATAGTTGGCCGAAAGCGCATACTTGGCTGCCTCCGAGCCACCGGATGCTCCTACCTGATAGTTAGAAATCGATGCCGGATCGAAAATTTCGTCCTGCCAGTCGGTTCCCTGTTTGTTGGCCTTGGTGATGTTGAATGCCGTTTTGCCAAGGGCCGGATCGGCGATGTCGTTGGTGTAGGTGTAGTTGCTTGGCAGCGTCTCACCATAGTAGTTCGGATAAATGTAATCCGCGACAGTCTGGTTTCCGTTCTCGTCGAATTTGTACTGTGCCGAGGGCGATGTTACCGAAGGATTTTTGCCGGCGCCGAGGTCAGCTTCATAAAGGTACTGCCCCAACTCTTTGGTATTCAGCAAATCGAGCATTTTGCCCGGGCGCTGTGAGCCGGTGTAGAAATCGAAAGTGATGTTTGGCGCGCCGGTTTTACCTTTTTTGGTAGTAATGATCACAACCCCGTTCGCTGCGCGTGCACCATAAATGGATGCCGCCGAAGCGTCTTTCAACACCTGCATCGACTCGATGTCGTTCGGGTTGATCTGGTTCAATGTACCTTGCGTAGGCACGCCGTCGATCACGTAAAGCGGGCTATTGTTGTTGATCGAACCGAAACCGCGGATACGGACCATCGTACCACCACCGGGAGAGTTATCGTTTCCGACAGTCACCCCGGAAGCCCGGCCTTGCAGCATTTGCGTTACGCTCGCGCTGGGAACGGATGTCAGTTCTTTGGGATTAATAACCGTCACAGCGCCGGTAATGTCCTTTTTCCGCTGGGCAGCGTAGCCGGTTACCACCACCTCACTGAGGTTCTTGATATCATCTTCCAGGGAAACATTGATGTTGGTCTGATTTCCAACCGTCACTTCTTTTTTAATCAAACCGATTGAGGAGAAGACGAGTACGGCATCGGCGCCTTTTGCATCGATTACGTAGTTGCCCTCGGCGTCGGTAACAGTACCGGCAGCCGTTCCTTTCAGTTGTACGTTCACACCGGGAATACCGGTTCCATCAGCAGAGGAGGATACTTTACCCTTGACCTGATGATCCTGGGCGTAGGACTGATGAGCTGCTATTGCAAACAGCATAATCATGACACCCCGGAAAAGCGGGACTAGTAAATGTTTGTTCATAAATTGAGTTGGGGATGATGTTAAAAATGTATTACTAATTATCAATATACTGTTAAAGATAGAAATTTGGACGTTCTATTTGGTAATATTTTTATAATTAATATTAATTTACAAATGGTTACATAATATTTTTTCTTTGAAAAATCTTATTATGCAAACGATTGCATAGAGGGAGGGTTCTCTTGGAAAAAAACAATCCGTAAACCTTATACGCGGCCCTTTGAGCGCGAGCATATTTGCAACTCAAAGTGTATTTTTGTGGTTATCAGAATTACAACTTCATTTACAGACTAACTCACAAACTACCAGCAGGATTTTGGAATATTTAAATGGACTCGAAGTGGCAGAACAGGACCTCATCGAGGTACAAGGCGCCCGGGAACACAATCTCAAAAACATTGACGTAGCCATTCCGCGCAACAAGCTCGTGGTGGTAACAGGGATCAGCGGCAGCGGTAAATCGTCGCTTGCATTCGATACGATTTATGCCGAAGGACAGCGCAGGTACATGGAGAGCTTTTCTTCCTACGCGCGCGGCTTCATAGGCGAAATGGAACGGCCGGATGTTGATAAGATCAGCGGCCTTTCGCCCGTCATCAGCATTGAACATAAAACAACTTCCCGAAACCCGCGCTCGACGGTGGGCACGGTGACGGAAATCTACGACTTCCTGCGCCTGCTTTATGCGCGTGCAGGCGAAGCGTACTCGTACGTAACGGGCCGGCGGATGATCAAACAATCGCAGGACCAGATCGTGAACCAGCTCATGACGCAGTTCCTCGGCCAGAAGATCGTATTGCTGGCACCGGCAGTCAAAGGCCGGAAAGGGCATTACCGCGAGCTTTTCGTGCAGATAGCCCGGCTGGGTTATACCAAAGTGCGCGTCGATGGCGAAGTCCAGGACATTACGCCTAAAATGCAGCTGGATCGCTACAAGGTCCACGACATTGAGATCGTGATCGACCGCGTCATTCCGAAGAAGGAGGAAGAGGACCCGCAGTCGAGATACCGGATGAGCCAGTCGGTGGCGACGGCGATCAAGCAAGGAAAGGGTGCATTGATGGTGCTGGACGCAAAGGGTAACACGCATTATTTTTCCCAAAACCTGATGGATCCGGAGTCGGGCATCAGTTACGACGATCCTGCACCGAATGCATTCTCGTTCAACTCGCCTTATGGCTGGTGCCCTACCTGCCAGGGTTTGGGGATTATTGAAGAAATTACCGAGGATTCCATTATACCCGACAAATCCCTGAGCATCAGCCGCGGAGGTATTGCGCCGATGGGAGAATACCGCGAGGCATGGATATTCAAGCAACTGGAAGTCCTGCTGAAAAAATACAAGATCACACTCACCACCCCGCTGGAAAAATTTCCCGAGGAAGCATTGAAACTCGTGCTTTACGGCAGCGAGGAGGCAGTGCCGGTGCCTTCGAAGAAATATCCCGGCACGGAATGGGAAACCAAATTCGACGGGATCATCAACTTTTTGAAACGACAGCAGGAATCGGGTAACGAGAAAATTCAGGATTGGCTGAAAGATTTCATGGTTACCCAAACCTGCCCCGAATGCAAAGGCAAGCGCCTGCGGAAAGAGTCATTGCATTTTAAAATAGATAAAAAAGACATTGCCGACCTGGCCGATAGCGACATCCGCGAACTGGCAGACTGGCTCGTAGGCCTCGAAGACCGTCTGGAAGAAAAACAGCGGGTTATAGGCCATGAAGTTTTGAAGGAAATCCGCAAACGCGTCGGGTTTATGCTCGATGTAGGGCTCGATTACCTGACTTTGAACCGCGCATTACGGACATTATCAGGGGGTGAGGCGCAGCGGATCCGTCTTGCGACGCAGATCGGCACGCAGCTCACGGGCGTACTCTATATTATGGATGAGCCGAGTATCGGCTTGCACCAGCGCGACAATGTGCGGCTCATTAACTCCCTCAAAAGCCTGCGCGACCTCGGTAACACGGTGCTTGTCGTAGAGCACGACAAGGATATGATGCTGGCGTCGGATTACATTCTGGACATTGGCCCCGGCGCGGGACGTCATGGCGGAAGCGTGGTAGGGGCCGGTACGCCGGAGAAATTCCTGCAAAACGGCTCGTTGACTGCCGATTATCTGAGCGGGCGCGAATCGATTGCAGTCCCTAAAAAGCGAAGAAAAGGCAAAGGTGAATCTATTGTAATGAAGGGATGTACCGGGCATAACCTCAAAAATGTCTCGGTTTCGATTCCACTCGGAACGATGATCTGCGTGACGGGCGTGAGCGGCAGCGGCAAATCTTCGCTCATCCACGAAACGCTTTTCCCGCTGCTTAACCAGCATTTTTATAAGTCAAGAAGGGAGCCGCTTCCTTACAAATCCATCGAAGGGCTTGAATATATTGATAAGGTAATTGAAGTGGATCAGTCGCCCATTGGCCGCACACCGCGTTCGAACCCGGCGACTTACACCAACCTGTTTACCGACATCCGGACGCTTTTCGCCGAGCTCCCCGAAGCCAAAATCCGCGGTTACAAGCCGGGCCGCTTCTCATTCAATGTAAAAGGAGGCCGTTGCGAGGACTGCGAAGGCGCGGGTATGAAGAAGATCGAAATGGATTTTCTGCCCGACGTACACGTCAATTGCGAAACCTGCAAGGGCAAACGCTTCAACCGGGAGACATTGGAAGTGCGTTTCAAAGGCAAATCCATCGCCGATATCCTGGATATGACGGTTGAGTCGGCATTGGAATTTTTTGAAAATCAGCCGAGATTGCTTCGTAAGGTTCAAACGCTGAACGACGTAGGTTTGGGCTACATTACACTTGGCCAGCACGCCACGACATTATCCGGCGGCGAGGCACTGCGTGTGAAATTGTCGGAAGAGCTGTCGAAACGCGATACCGGCAAGACCTTGTACATTCTCGACGAACCCACCACCGGTTTGCATTTCCAGGACATCCGGCATTTGCTCAATGTTTTGAATAAACTGGTTGAAAAAGGGAATACCGTACTCATTATCGAACACAACCTCGATGTGATCAAAGTGGCCGACTACATTATCGATGTGGGGCCGGAAGGTGGCGCACAAGGCGGCCGCATTATCGCGGAAGGCACGCCAGAAAAAGTGGCGAAGGTGAAAGGCAGCTTTACCGGCTATTTTTTACAGGAAGAATTGAAATAATAGCATTTTTAGCATACAAAAACACCCTGCATTGCGATCAGTGCAGGGTGTTTTGTATTTAACGTATTTCTATTTTATCCCAAAATGGCAATGATTCCGACTTATCGGAATATGCAAGCCGCGCTTCGTATGAGCCGGAAGGAAGGTCTGACGGGATGGCATATTGCCCGAAGTAGGCCTTGAAGCTACCGTCGGCGTAAGAAGGGTCTGCCTTCGCGACGGCTTTTATAGTAACAGTCTTTCCTGCATTTTTAAGTTGTAAATCAGGTAGTTCCTGGTATGGATCGAGAACGGCGTACATTCTGCCGAGAATAGCCGGGAACGGATTTACGTAAATGGGCCGGCCTTTTTCAGCGACGATCCTTTTAGCATTAGCATATACGGCGCCGCTGATGAAATAATCATTCTGGGAAACCCAAACGTGACCGATCGCTTTCTCTTTCTCGTTTCGGGCGATGACACGCACCAGTGATTTAATCAGCGTGTCGTTTTCAAAAATATTCACTTTGTAAGACCCGTCGGGAATGCCCGATGGTAGGGTACAATTGAGCATAGCGGTATCCCCGAAAGTTGCGGGAATTCTAACGGCATCAGGAAGGAAGTCGCTCTCCACCGTTACTTCGTACCGGGATTTTGCGGAAAATCCTGCTCCGGTAATCGAAGTTACCTTGTTAACCGGCGCCGCCGAAAACAGCGGATGTTCCCCGAATAAATACACCGTCGACCGGATGATGGGCAGAAGCTTCCTGTTTCTGGCCAGCTCAAAGCTTTTGTCACCATACCGGATCACCACGCCCAGCTGGTGGGATTTTTCGAATTGGCCGACGTTCTCAAAATAAATAGCGTTGAAATGCGCATTCCCGGGAATTTCTTTGCCGGTGCTGCCGTCGGTGAGGGAGGGCATTAGTTTCGTTTCTGAGCCAGGACTTTCCGGAACTGTTCCGATGCCGGTAAGGAGGTTACAAAAAAAATGAAACCCACCCGGACTTGAAAGCCGGAATTCTTCGTCGCCATCGAGCACAGCCTTTAATGGGCCGGAATGTTTTACATAAAATTCGTAGGACCTGGTATGCTGGGTAGCGGTGGTGATGTCGAGCCGCAGCGGCGGTCTGTTCTTGAATGCGAAGGCAATCAGTGATTTCGAGGTCGTATTACTCCAGTTAAGGCGCGTGCCTGGGTATAATTTAAACTGAATACCGATTTCATCAGCCGAATAATTAGCTTGAAGGGTAATCTGGTAGACTTTTCGCGCGGAATCGAATTCGATTTTTTCTGCTCCCTGCACTTCAAGATACTGAATGAATGTCGGATCGGTAAGCGGCGTGACTTTAATCTCTTCCGGTTCCGGGTCGGGTGTATCTTTCTGTTTTTTCTGGCAGCCGGCAAAGAAAAGCAGCGAAGCCGATAACAGCAGAAGCAGTTTTTTCATGGCGGTGATTCTGTCGATGATAGATGGAATATATCAGCGATTAAGGTACACAAAAATCACTTCCAGTTACATCCATTTACTCAAAAACTGGTTGAATGCCTCCTTGTACTGGTCACTCACCGGGATGGACGTCGAACCGATCTGGATGGTGTTCCGCGTAACGGCGCTGATCTTGTCCAGATTGACGATAAACGACCGGTGCACACGCATGAACTTCGATGCCGGCAATTTTTCTTCCAGCGCTTTCAGGCTTGTGAGCGAGAGGATTGGCTTCGGGTCCGATTTGAGATGGACCTTGACATAATCTTTGAGCCCCTCCGTGTACAAAATGTCGTCGTAGGCGATCCGTACAAGCTGGTATTCCACTTTTAGGAACAAATACTCGTCCTTCGGGTCCTGGGAACCTGCCGACGAGGCTTTATGAACCAGCTCCACATACGCCTGCGCCTTGGATGCAGCACGGAGGAACTCTTCGTAATTAAAGGGTTTTAGGAGATAGTCAATGGCGTCCACTCGAAAACCGTCGAGCGCATATTGGTTGAATGCCGTTGTGAAAATGATCCTCGGCGCTTTATTTCCGGCTTTTTCAAGCACCCGTGCGAGCTCGATGCCCGTCAGGTCCGGCATTTGAATATCCAGGAAAATAACGTCGATCGGTGTGCTGTTGATCACCTGCAATGCTTCTACTGCACTGGAATACCTGCCTGCCAGGTTCAGAAATGGTGTTTTGTCAATAAATGCACATACCAGGCCAAGTGCCAGGGGTTCATCGTCGACGGCAATGCAATTCAGGGTAACATTCATGCCGTTTCCAATTCCAGATGTACTTCAAACTCTCTTTCCTCTTTGTTTTCCGTTACCTCCAACTGGTATTTGCCGGGGTAAAGCAGGTCGAGGCGGCGCTGGGTGTTGGCCAGGCCGATACCATTACTCTCATCGAGAATAGCGCGCTTGTCGGTAAACAGGGTATTTTTCACCTCTACAAAAATCTTGTGGCCTTCCTGGCGGATCTGAATGTCGATCCGGCTGGGCTGAACGGCGCTTACTCCGTGTTTGAATGCATTTTCAATAAAGGGCAGGAATAGCATCGGTGCGATGGAAACGTCGTGGAGTGGGTTCGGCGGGTCGAGGTGCACGGTTACTTTGTCGGTCAGGCGCAGTTGCATCAGTTGAATGTAATCCTGGGCAAATGCAATTTCCTGGCTCAGTAACACGGTGCCGTGCTGGGTCTCGTATAGCACGTAACGCATCATGCGGGAGAGTTTATGCAATGCCTCCCGCGCAGCTTCCACGTCGATCACAGTGAGTGCATAAATGTTATTCAGGGTATTGAAAAAGAAATGCGGGTTAATCTGCGCTTTCAGAAAGGATAGTTCGGAGTTGATCTTTTCCTTTTCGAGGTTCTGGCGGTACTGCTTATCAAGCTGCGCGGTGCGAACGGCGGCAACGCTGGTACTGAGCCCGATGATCATCAGGGCTGTCAT
>CBIHPQ010000253.1:0-10197 GCA_966211825.1 uncultured Dyadobacter sp.
CCATCGATGGTAATCCGGACATAAATCGGCGCTTTGCCGTCTTTGGTTGCTTTGGCTTTGAATAGCCAGAAGAGGATCGAAAGTTTCTGATTGCTTTTCATCCTTCACATTTTTAAGTGATCTAATGTTCCCTGGGGGACTTCCCGCAGGCGACGCATCGATTTCCTCAAAACCACATCACACAAGCTATTTTCGGAAATTCGGTTACCTAATTTAGAAAATCAGATAGGTAACCGAAACGGTAACCGAATCGGATAGGTTACTTTGATCAGGAATGATTCACAAATTTGCAAACAAGCTGATTTTCAGAACAATTTAAAACAAAAAAGCGCCCTTTGAGGCGCTTTCAGTGATCCCGCTGGAATCATTTTTATCGCCTAACTGTCTCAAAAACAGCAATATTTAAACTTTCAATTTCCAGGTTACCGGATAGGTTACCAGATGAAATGATCAATTTTGAAGAAACTTGACCGATTTCCTATTTCGAAAATACAATTTTTCGCTTGCGTCTCCAAGAAAGTTGTCGTTGAACGTCTATGAAGCTACCTCTTTCGTCTCAAATTATTGGTCTGATGAAACCAGGCAAGGTCAAGTAAATTAAGAGTCTATGTGAAATCAATGGTTAAGCTAAACAAGCGCCTACCGGCGTGTTGGCTTTACCAATGGCCAAACCGGCGATTTTGTCTAGGTAGTGGAAGAAGCCACGTACAGTTCTTTCTGGAACCAGATTGACGAGTACTATTTAACTAAGTCGTTATTGCCGTAACGTAATGCTGCTGATCCTGCTCCTTATTGCGCAAGTTTTACAGGACCACCTATATTGCCCTGCCAGGCCTTATACCCATTAATATTCTCGGATCAAGCGGTCGTGCAAATTATTTAGATCCGAGCTTACTGCTTCCAATCAAATTTAAACCGAAAAGGCCATGAGGCTTTACATTTTTGATTATGTCAAATCCTGCCTGAACACCAGTTCGAAATTCGTTGACTCGGTCTGGGTGACTTTGAGTTGCACATTGAGCAGGTCGGTGATCTCCCGGATCAGAAAGGATCCAAGCCCGCCTTTAAAAGTTTCTGGCACATCATCGAATGGAACCGTATGTTTCTGGTTGAACATCGACAACACGTCGTCTGGAAGCGGTTGTCCGGTGTTAGAAATAACAAAATGCATGGCAGCTTCACCTTCCCAGGCACGGATCGTAATTGTTCCGTCTTTGGTATATTTAGCTGCATTGTCGATCAGGTTGTTGAATACAATGGAAATCATCTGATAATCGCTGGCCACAAAAAAATCTGACGGGATTATTTTCTCTACCCGGTTGCCATTTGCATCGATGACGTTCCTGAAAATGCTGAGTTTTTTGTCGACCAGCGCTGAAACATTAATCATTTCAAATTTCAGCGATTTGCCGTATACGTAAGTTTTGATATAATCCAGCAAATCGGCCACAAGTGTGCCCATGTTTTTACTGGACTTATTGATCAGGCCAACAACCAATGCAATTTCATCCAAATCCCCTTGCTGGATGATCCTTGACATGCTACCAGTCGTGCGTGTGATAAAGTTCAGCGGGGACTGGATGTCGTGCGACATCGAGGTCAATAGCCGTGACATGACCTGTAACTGTTTGCCTTGTTGTTTTTTGGATTCGTTGAGCGCGTGGGTACGACGGGCGATTTTATCTTCAAGCCTTCTGTTTTCCCTGCGGACTTTTTGCAACCGGTAGCTCATGTATGCATATGTGCAAGCGATCAGCAACATGGTCGCCAGCATCCTGGCCCACCAGGTCTCGTACCATTGCATTGGCACGGCTATATATATCTTTTTGATCGTTTGATTATCAGCGCCAAATCCGTTGATCTTTTTGCTATATAGTACATATTTCCCTGAGCTAAGAGAGGAATAGAGAATCGTAAGATCCTTGCTGCTCATAGGTACCCATTCGATGTCAGAAGCTCGTTGGTTGTGCCCAACGAGCTTGTAAGAAACAATCAGATTACTGGGGTGACCAAAGAACGGCGTTGAAAATGTAAAGCGGATCCGCTGGGCGTCGACAGGTAAGTGAACGGTGTCACCTACATTGATCAACGATTGCCTGTCGTATTCAACCCGGTCCAGCATAAGTGCTTTGGACGGCGTAGCGGGTGAAACCGATTCAGGAACAAACCATACCAGTCCTTTTAGCGAGGGCAAGGACAAATAACCGTTTGATAACCGAAGGGCACAAGGCTGGCACCCTCCATTAAACTCATTGATTAGAAAGCCGCTTTTTTTATCGAAATACTGGTAAAACAAGCTGGCGTCGCGGTCCACATCACCTGAGTTTCCACGCGATTTGATACGCCTGCCATGTTGCACATATTTCAGCAGATCATCCTTGTTTATTTTGAAAAGTCCGTTATTGGTAGGCACCCAAAAGTATCCGTTCCGGTCTTCAACCATACAGTGCGCACTGTGGAGATATTTGTTTTCGTCGGGGGGAAACAAAGTCAATTGGTCTCCATTGTATAGATAAATGCCTTTGTTAACGACCGTCAGCCATACCTGGTTCGGATTTGCAACATAAATACTCTTGATAAATAACCCATCTGTTGCCTTCACAAGTGATATTTCCCCGGTTCTGATGTCGGCCTCATATAACCCATGTTCAGTGCCCAGTAAAAGTTTACCCGGCTGCTTTGTAATGATATAGCTGAAGTCACGTAAAATATGCTTTGAAAAGAGCCGGGGCTGTGGTTTGGGAACCGCGGGATCAAGTCTGTACAATCCATTGGCATTAAGCCCCAGCCAGATAATACCTTCCGGATCCATGTAAAGGGTTTTGATCTCATTACCCAGGTTCCACTCCATGAGCAGTTGATGTCCATTCGCCGTAAACTTTCTCAGGGCGTGTCCGGCTTTTATCCATATGCATCCCTGGCGATCAGTAAGCAAACTTCGGGTATCCCCCGAAACGGCGCTGTAGATAGCAGGTATCCGTGTACCGGTGGACTGAAGCGAACTGCTGTCCAGCCCTGCAACTATTCCGGAAGGGGTCAATACCTGATTTTGTCCATACCGTGTCTGTGCGTAGAAAATATTGTCTTCGGCCTTACCCGAAACCGCCGTGACCGGATGAAAGGATTGATTTTGCAAAACGTAAAGGCCTTCTGTAAGACTGCCCAAGAAGAGGGTTTGTAAGGCACTGTCATAATATATGGACTGGATGTTGCGTGATTCCAGGTTGAAATTTTTAAGCAACAACCTGGTACTTATGTCGCCTGTTGGCAGGGGACTTAAAATATAAAGGTTGGTGTTCACGTAAAGGAAGACCTGGTCATTGGTAGGGTTCCAATAAATCTGTATCTGCTGGCGTGGCACAGGATAACCGTCAGCTTTTAATATGTGTCCCCCCAGCGAATGCCATGAGACGGATTTTGGCCCGAGTAAGGCAATTTTACCATTTGCGGCAAAATAATAAAGCCCGTCGCCGATCGTAAAGAAATTCCAGAAAGAGTCGTTCTTAAAATGAATACGGCTGGTTATTTTCCAGCCCCTGTAGAGGGTTGCTCCTAACCTATCGCAGACATAAAAGCTACCTGCGATGTTTGGGATAGGAATAATATAATAGGAAGGATTAGCACCTCTATTCAAAAAAGAAGGAAGCCCAAGCGAAAGCTGTGTAGCTCCGCTACCCTTCTTGAAATGGGGCAGCTTTTGCAAAGTGGAACCATATAGCGAATCTTTCACTGCTTTCCCGTCTGTGATACGCACATATTGATACTGGTCGGCTATGGCGTACAGGGCCCGTCGATTACCTTGAAGCCCTTTTAGCGAAGGCTGGATCAGAGCGAACCGGTTCGTGATAATGCCAAGATTGGCATCGTTAAAGTTGTAAAACTGCTGGCCGTCGAAACGCACAAGGCCGTTCTCGGTTGCAAGCCAGATATAGCCCTGGCCATCTGCGGCGATGCTCTTGACACTATTTTGCGGCAATCCGTTTTCGTCAGTGTATTGCTGCAAATGGTATTGTCGGATGATACTGGTCTGTGAAGCCAGTTTAGGAGAATTGAGCAGACAAAATAAGAAGAATAAGGCTGGTAAATATTGATTCACGGATTGATTAGGAATGAGTAATGCTTGCCAGGCTTTTGCCGGCCATAAGCCGGTAGTATTAGTTTATGGTAGCAAGTTAACCAGGTTCCGTATATCAAAGGAAGCTTTTATCGATTTTATGTTTGATAAAATAACCCGGATCAGAATATTTTTAACTGATAACCTGACTTGATCTGTGTCAATCAAACAAGATAAACGGTGCTGTGCGACTTCCGGAGCGCGTTTTTTATAAGTGACGGTTCATGTAGATGTATTTCTATGTTTTGGATGATAATTATCTGGATGGGTTGGCTAACTAATAATTTACATTTGAACCATCGCAGCATAAGTCAGTTCAATGAACTACTAACGACTGATACGTATATGGTTAAACGTTTGGATAACCTGTTATTACCGTTCCTGATTTTTTGAAACCATGCTTTCCAAAGACATCTGAAAAGTTCTACCCTAAACCATAGAGATTCAATGAAGATTTAAACAAACCCGCTCAAATAACAGCTAGCATTTTTCAGCTTGACCGCAGTCTGTACCGCTAACGTCCCAAATATCTGCTGATAAGCAGACCAGCTTCTTATTGCCCATTCGGATCAATAATTTTTTCACAAGGTCAATATAAAAATTTCTTTATTATGAAAACAAAACAACTATTATCGATCGCTCTTTTTACTGCTGCTATGGCAGTATCATCAGCCTCCTTTGCCCAGGTTAAAATTGGCACAAACCCTACGACGATTGACCCAAACAACAACCTGGAAATCGAAGCCTCCACGCCAAACCGCAAAACTTTCGTAAACAAAACAACCGGCCAGGTTTCGGTCCTGGATGGCACAGAAGGGGCTGGGAAAGTTTTTACATCCGATGCCAACGGCAATGCCAGCTGGCAATCTCTCCCTTCTGCGCAAAACTCGGAAGTAATGGTGAGCGCTAAGTTAACGACAACTCAAAGCTTGGCCGCCCTGGTAGTCACAAAGCTGAACTTCAATTCCGAATTTTTCGACAAGGGCAATCGATTTGATCTGACGACAGATCAGGTAACCGTCCCCAATGCTGGATTCTACGCCATTAACACCGGAATCACCCGGGCCGGGTCCCCAGCATTAAATAATTCAATCGCCGGATTTATCTTTGTAAATAATGCTAACTACGTGGAAGGCAATCTTTGGGACTCCTCCATTCCCGCAGGAGCGGGCTACACTGTTGGCACAACCCGGCTTATTTATCTGAATGCGGGCGACGTAGTAGACATCCGGTTAAGGAGCAATTTTACAGCCGAGGCCATTGCTCTTGCCTATTTCCAGATTTACAAAATTTCGAATTAGGGCTGACTAGTGAATCCTCTTGCAACCTGCAATCAATTAGAATCACTAATCAGAAAGACCAATGAAAACACAATTACACTACCTGGGAAATATTCCAAAATGGGTTATTCGGATATGGACATTGCTTATCGTGAGCGTGTCCCCGGGTCTGGCCCAACAAGGAAGCACTGGCAACACCTATATATTCGGCGGAGCCGAAATGACATTCTTCGGAAACCATGATTTTGCTAATGGGGGAAGCGGTGCTTTGCCCGGAATCATCGGAACGGTCCGTTCTGGTCCGTTCGGGATCCTTAATTTCTATACAGCTGCTTCTCACAACGGAGGCTCAGATGGTGCACATGTAGACGGATACGTCCGTAAATATGGAACAACTCCGTTTGTTTTTCCCGTGGGTGATAATGGCTTTTATGGCCCTTTCGCAGCTTCCGGTGATGGCACGATGGGCGCCTATTATCATGGCGATGCAACAGTGGCCGTTACCAGTAATCTGGCTGGTGGCGACTATCCCATACTTCCATTAGGAGGCCCTTTTCCTACTTCCGCCTTTGATACGGAACTGGAACAGGTGAGCATCATTGAATACTGGGATATTGACGGGGCAAATGCGACGCCTCTGACCCTTACCTGGGATGCAGGCAGCGATATTTCGGGATTGACCAACGCCCAGCTCAGCAAACTGACCATCACCGGATGGAATGGCAGTGAATGGGTTGCAATCCCATCTGTGGTTGATCCGACATCAGTGCTAAGTGGTACCAGCGATATAACAGCCGGTTCGATCACAACAATTACACCCATCATTCCCAACACCTATACGGCTTATACCCTGGCATCCCGTGTAACACCGCTTCCGGTCACTTTGATCAGTTTTACCGTTCAAGCCGAATCTGGTAGCGCGTTACTCCATTGGGCCACAACCGAAGAAACCAATAGTGCACATTTTCAAATCGAGCGCAGCCAAAAAGGAAAACAGTGGGCCGGCATCGGGATAGTGAAATCGTCCGGTGAAAGCCACACGTTAATGGAGTATTCTTTTATTGACAAAACGCCACTTTCGGGTGAGAACCTCTATCGACTTAAAATAGTAGACCTGGACGGCACCTTTGCATACAGCCGCATCAGGAGCATTCAATTGGATGGCAATACAACAGACTTATCTATTTATCCCAATCCGGCATCAGATAAGTTCAATATCCGTGATTATGCCAAAGTAAAAGAAATGGTGATAAGCGACCTTAGCGGCCGTTCAGTATATCGCTCAGAATCATTTACAGCCGGCAATGGTGTAGTCGATATCAGAAACCTGGCGCAAGGGATGTACATTCTTCGCATCACACATATTGATGGGTCAGTTTACACACACAAGCTGGTCCATGTAAAGTAAACATTGAGTAAAAGCAGCAAACGGCTTCCCGGGTTTCGGGAGGCTGTTTCTTTAAACTGCAACCTGAGCCAATGTCCCAAATAGCTGCTGGTAAGCAGACCGGATTTTTATTGCCCATATCTCAATACCCTTCCAAGAATTTGTAAACTTAAAACTGACAATTGTATGTACAAACGATTACCTGGATTTGATCCTTTCCTACGGAGCTGGCTGTCGCCGGCCGGGATGGATCACGGGGCTACGACCGGACATGTAGGTCGCGCCCTTGTGAAAATGCTTTTTCTTTTTGTGATTGTGCTCATCGCTGCAAGTGCTCATGCGCAGGATGTGGGGATGCAGTGGGCGAAAGTTTTTACTGGCACTGGTTCTTCTATCGCCTATGCAGTAGAGACCGACAATAACAAGAATGTTTATGTTTCTGGTTTTTTTAATGGTACAGTCGATTTTGACCCGGGCCCAGGTGTTGCAAACCTGACAGCTGCAGGCGGTAACGAAGTGTTTATTACTAAACTTGACCAGTTTGGAAACTATATATGGGCCAAAAGGATAGGAGGCACAGATCATGATGAGTCCTTTGGCTTGGTTACAGATGCGGCTGGAAATGTGTATGTTACCGGTTATTTTACCGGCACCGTTGACATGAACCCGGGTGCGGCGGTCAATAACCTGACGTCGAACGGGATTAATGACGCCTTTATTCTAAAGCTCGATGCTAACGGTAATTATGTCTGGGCACAGAGAATGGGTGGCAATCTCACAGAGTACAGTTTCGACGTCGTTGTGGGTGCGGGTGGAGATGTATTTGTTTCGGGATATATTGGAGGGGGTACGGCAACATTTGGCGCAACAAGTGCCTTTAACTTACCAACCACGGGTCCTTCTGATGGGTTTGTAGCCAAATTAAACGCTGCGGGCACTTTTCAATGGACGAAAAAAATAGGTGGTCCGGGTCAGGACAACATATACGGCATCGATATTGATGCGTCAGGAAATATTTACGTCGGTGGGCAAAGCGTTGGAAATATGACAGGCATCACCAGTATTGCGGGCGTTGGGGCTTTCGTCATTAAAATGGATAGTAACGGCAATGCAATCTGGTCTGATCTGGCCACTGATGCTACTGGTTACAGGGCTGTGAAGGTGGATAGCCAGGGTAATGTTTATGCCGGTGTTTATGTTGCCGGAGGAGCGATGGACCTGATCAAGTTGAACAGCAGTGGCGCGCGCCAATGGGCTCAGAAATTAGGAAATAGCATCTACCGGATGGATGTTGGGCCAGACGACAAAATTTATGCCGGCGGGCAATTTTCCGGGACGGCTAATATGGGTGCGTTTACCCTAACTTCAACGGGGAGCGGCGATGGTTTTGTTGCGGCGGTCGATGCTGCCGGAAATGTTTTATGGGCCAAATCCCTTGTCAGCGATGGAGGAGTGTCCCCTTATTGGGTAGCGTCCAATCAGGAAGGTGAAATACTTTTGGTTGGCGGCCTTCAACTGACAGCGGATTTTGATCCCAGTGACTGTGTTTTCAACATAACCGTACCGGCTGCGCCTAATTATACCGGTTATGTCTGGAAACTGACTGAAAAACCTTTACCGGATGGGGTTACCCCTTCGACCAGCACCTTGTCGCCACTGTCACAGAATGCCTGTAGTTTAGGGATACCTCAATTGATAGAGGGCAACGCAGTTGGCCTTACAGCCCCCACTGGTTTTTCAACGACAATCGGCTACCAGTGGCAGAAATCGACCAGTGCAACCGGCCCCTGGACTGATATGCCGGGAGAGGTATTCAAAGACCTTCAGCCCGAGGCTTCCAGCGAAACACTCTTTTATAAAAGGCTGATCAGGGCCAAGACCGTGTTCTGTGATTTGCAGACGATCGGGGAGTCTGGTGTCGCCACAGTGAATGTCAGTGGCAGCACTGCCCCCAACGCGATTGCCGATGGGCCGCAGTGGTATGTCTGCGGTGGCGCTAATCCGGTCGCACTGAATGGCTCCGCCACGGGCGGCACACCAGGCTATACCTATCAATGGTATAACGGCAGCTCAAACGGCGGCACGCCGCTGGCAGCGACGGCCAACCTGACAACGCCCAATATCACGCAATCCACTACATTTACCTTGAAAGTAACCGACGCAGCAGGCTGTATTGATACCGACCAGGTGACCATTGTCCCTGCGATTGCCAATGCGGGCCCTGACCTTTCTATGTGCCAGGGAAGTGGCGGCGTGCAGATCGGCACATCACCGGTAGCAAGCCCCTCGGTCAAATATGCCTGGACAGTCGTTTCGGGTACAGCCGGCAGCCTGAGCTGCACCACTTGTGCGCAGCCGGTCGCCAATCCGACAGCCACCAGTGTTTATCAGTTGACGGTAACGACCACCCGTAAAGACGGCACTACCTGCTCCACTACCGACAATGTGACCGTAGCACCTGTGCTCGCGCCCGGTGGAACAAACACTTTTGCCGGTACTGACCAAACTATCTGCATCAATTCGAGCGTGCAGCTGGGCAGTGCTACTGATGCAACTTACGCTTACAGCTGGACTCCCGGTTCGTTTTTAAGTGCCACCAACGTGGCAAGGCCAACCTTTACGGCCGGTTCAACGGGGGTGGAACCTTGCGCGGTCACGTATGCGGTGACAGCGGTGAAAAATGGCTGCAGCTTTACGGATGAAGTAAAGGTTTCGGTCATTAACTCTCAGACATCTGATACCGACGATACCGAATGCGGCCCTCGTTGGGTGGAACATGAAGGTTTCCCCAACTGCGCACAGGCTGTGTACACATGGAGCATTGTGAGCGGCAATGGCGTTATTGTCACCACCCGTAATGGAGGCGAAGATGCATACGTGAAAAGTAATTCAGGCACCACCAAATTCCGTCGCACGGTAACCCTTAATGGTGTATCCTGCTCTTCGGATGTGGACATCATCGTTTGTGTTGTTAGTTGCGATGCCGAGATCGAAGTTACATCTGCGCAAGGTTGCCCTAAGGTATTTCCGGGACAAGAATTACGCCTGGCTTCCAAATATGGCACTACCGCCGATTGGAACTTCAAGTGGAGCCCGGCCAATCTGGTTGACAACGCAACGGCAAAAGAGGTAAAGGTGCTGACAAGCAGCCCTGCGACGATCACGTTGACGATGACCAGCAAGTACGATGCAACAATGACCTGTTCAGAGTCCATTGACCTTAACCCTGCCGGTGCTGCGCAGCCTACGATTGACCTTGTGGACAAAAGTATCTGTTTCAATACCCCCACTGCAATCGGCAGTCCGGTGTCGGCAGGCCTGGCCTATACCTGGCTTCCGGCGATCGGCCTGGATAATGCATCCTCCAACAACCCGCTTGCCACGCTGACAGCGGACCGGCAGTACGTCGTAGAAAT